>JAADFJ010000106.1 GCA_013152955.1 Campylobacterota bacterium | reverse complement strand
TATCTGCTGGATGAGCCTACCGTAGGACTTCATAAATCCGATATATCTAAACTTATAAAACTCCTCGATCGACTCGTTGACAAAGGAAACAGTGTGATCATCATTGAACACAACACAGATATTATGATGCATTCAGATTATATAATAGACCTTGGTCCGGAGGGAGGCAATAGAGGCGGATCGGTGATAGCCAAGGGAACCGTAAATGATATTATTAAATCAAACGGTTCTACCGGAATATTTTTAAAACATTGCGTAAATTAAAACGCCTCTGTTAATCTATGAATAATCATTCAAATCCCACGTTAACCTTCTGTTGTGCCGAGAATCCAGACATGAACATTACAGGAAGGCCGTCTTGGAATAGAAAATCTACTGTGAAAAACATGGATTTGATCATATTATCCCCGTTATGAAACCGCTGCACAATAAACAGATAGCATTTTAGGGGAATAGCAATGCATGTGCGAGATGAAATTCACGAGACAAATTCGAATTCTTAATCCGCAGTATCTGCGACTAATAATTATATAGAAATGCCTTTGATTTGAAAAATAAAAAAGTAATATTAATTTTAAAATTTGCTTGACAAACGAAAAAAAGCGATTATATTGTTTTTTCTCAGAAGAAAGTTAACAGTTTTGGGGAAATGTATCTTATGCGTTTCCCCAACCCCCCAAATTTTTTATACAATCTTGAAATATCTTAACTGTTAAATATATCTTTAGAAGCAAAATATTCGAGATTCTCAAGTCTGTTATGAACCGGCAATACAACTTTCATTGTCTCTCTCTAAGATGCCTGGAAATCTCTTTATTTAATCCATCAAATTCAGACAAGTAGCTCATTCTTTCATTATACAGTTTTTCCATCATCGGAGAGTAGTCTTCACCAAATATTTTATACGGATCAAATTCTCTCGGATCGCAAGATGCAGATTTTTCCACAGTAGAATATCCTAACACATCATCAAATTTCCATTTAATTTTTCCCTTTATCGCATCCTTAATTAAATCCATTGTTATATCCGATGTTATATCTTTTTCTCCGATACTTCCTGTATTAACAATATACACCTCGATTTTGTTTTTCTTTAGAATTTCAAGCAGTTTATTGCCCTCTTTTTCTGCGTGATTCAGAACAAACGGATTAAAGCCCACAACCCTTTTTGATTTTCCCACCGATTCCGGATCAGATGCGGATGTAGACATCGATTCTCCAAGCATAAAATAAGCAGCAGCCTGATAAGCCGATGACAGTTTGCCAATCGGCGGCAAATCGTTTCTTCTTGTATTAAAAAACATACAAGAAACGTCGGAAAGATTAATATCGTCTCTTGAGTGAGGCAGCGCAAATCTGGACACTATGCAGCGGCCGTTTGATGTCAACGAAAGATTATCAAAATCAATCTCACCTTCATCATCAACCCACACATTTTCAGCAATAGCAGTAGGGGCTTGCACGGCATTAAAAATTTCAGGCTGGCTTGTGACATTGTCCGTTTTGATATAAAAATTGTTTTCTGTTCCGTACGCAAAGCCGTCATCCCTTAGAAGCATTATATCATCCTGAAGTATTGATATGCCCTCGGGTGGAACAAATCCATGATCATTAATTGTTATAGTGGTTTTGCCTGTACCTGAAAGCCCAAAAATCAACGCTCCCTTCTCAACAACCCTGTCGCTCTCTCTCGCTCTGAAAAGCTTTCCTCCGGCGTGAAGTCCGAGCCCGTTTCGATATTCACGCGTTAAATAAAGTGCGGATCTCAATGCTGCCATTTTGGCTTCACCGTAATAGTCTGTCCCTAAAACAAAGTTATAAACAATGCCGTTGTCCGATGGATAAACGTAAATAGCTCTATTTTTCCATTCGGGAACCATAACAATAACAATATCAGGTTCATCTGCATTGGTTGAGGGAAAAAAGTTTGCGTCAAACATATGAGCAATTCTGGCAAATTTCCTTGTTACGTAAAATTTAACATTAAAATGAAACTTTTCATCTTTACAGATATCTTTGTCAACCCCGATCAAATCAACACCATTCAGATATTGTCTGACCCTAGTAATTTCATTTTCCAGATCAACTGTAAGTTCACTTATCAAATATGTCTCAGCGGCACTCCTGGAGCGGATTAGACTGCGATAAACCGTTATTCCCCATCGATTTCTGACAGCATCACTGCTTGCCAAAATTTTCAGCTCATCTGTACTTAGATTGGAAAGAAGATTTCCGCATACAATTTTCTTAGTAAAAAGCAGATCATCCATAAACATTCCCCCATAGATTAATATAATCAGAAAAAACAAACCTGTACCCAATATTTAACATAATTAAGGATCTGGCAATGTCAAACAATTTTACAAAATGCTTATGTTTTGCCCCATATATACGCAATGATCTCTGCCACTGCCTTGTAGAACTTTTCCGGTATCTCTCTATCAACATTACAAAATCGATACATCACCCTTACAAGCGGTGCATTACTTTTGGAGGTTTCATATTTCAAGGCTATGACAAAATGAGTCGGATTTGTTATTACAACAGTATAGCAGTCTTGACAGCTTCCATCATACGTCTTTTTGCCATTTCGCGCTGCAGTCTTTTTACGCGGGCTCTAATCAGCGGGTCCCCCTCCATTTGTTTCATTTCCTCTTTAATCTCAAATTTGCTCATTCTCTGATTCTTCATATATACAAATCGCTGAAAAAAGAAATCTATAATCGAAAGCAGAAAAATGAGCAGAACAAGATAAAGCATCAGGTTCCACAAGGCAGTCAACAGATGGTAAAATGACTGTTTCAGCGAGCTTGAAATCAGCATAGGTGAAGAAATAATTTCACTTTTAATGACCAAGTATGCGACATAAATTACGATTAGAATTTTTAGAATTGACTTTACCATCTCTCCAAATGCTTTTAATGAAAACATGTTTTTAAGACCATTAATCGGATTTAATTTGTCCATTTTGAATTCGAGTGGTTTTGTTGTAAAAAGAAAGCCGAACTGAGCTACATTTGCAAGCACGGACACAACAACAGGAATCACCGTAAACGGCATAAGAAGCTTAATAAAGTTTATTACCCTGCGGCGTCGTTCAAAAAAGTTAGTTGATAAAATTGATAAAATAGACAGAAATCAGTGCCATAGCGTAAGACTCGGTAAAGAGTTCAAAAGAAAGCATCGGAATTTGCTAGTCTATGATCATATAATTGAATTAAAAGATTATGGTGATAGTTTAAGAGAGGTAGTCATAAGAAACAACGGACGAGATAAACCTACGTTTATGATAACAAATGATTTTGAAATAACAACAAAGCAACTCGTTCTAAAATATGCAAAACGGTGGTTAGTCGAGCAATCTATTGCTGAACAAATAGGGCTTTACCATCTAAATCGATTAGATTCCTCTATAGTAGTAAAAGTTGATTTTGATTTAACAATGTCGGTTCTTGCAGAAACAATATATAAGTTGTTCAGCAATCAGATACCCGGATTTACAAATGTAAAATCAGATAAAATCCATAGATTATTTATTAATAATTATGCCAAATTCAAAATAGATGATAAGAAAATAAACATAACTCTGAACAAAAAAGTTAACCTTCCGTTACTTTATGAAACTGATTGGTTTGAAAAAGAAATCTCTATCCCTTGGCTTGATAATTACAAGTTGAAGTTCAAAATAGGTATAAGCCTCTAGCTTTCGAAGGTTTTTATATCATAATGAAAATCAGTGATTATTTGAATTGCGTTTGAAATATTCTCAGGATTGGACGAAGAAGTTAATTTAACCGATATTTCAGGAAAAGGAATTGCAGCAGAATAGTTAAGGATGCACGAAAGATAGTACTAAGTAATTTCAGAATCTTTGCCCTTAAAATCTTCTGCAGCAGCTCTAAAATCAATGTTATTTTGCGTATCTAACTCTTTGAGAACAGAGATATCTCCTAATCCCAAAAGAAGGTAGCTATCATCAATTTTCAGTAGAATTATCTGATGCTTTGAATCTATATCAATTTTATTTACTACGTTTATCCGAAAAGGAACTATCTTCTGTGTTTTAAATTTGCCCCTCATGATAAAATAAATCACTATTATTATAGCGAGAACGATCAGCAGGGATCCGAAAACAATGAACAAGCTGCTTATACTTAAGGGTGATCTATCAGCTGCCATAACCGGTATTGCACTAAAAAAGAAATCTAACCCAAGGAAAAGTGCAAACAGTCTGTTATTTTTCATTATTTTTAGTGATATCAGCGATTTTAACACTGAATTTATTGTTATCGGCTCCAATTTCACCAACCAAAAGTTTTTTACCTGAAACCACCATCCTTACATTACCTCCTGAAACGGTATTAAGTTTTATTATTGATCCAACTTCAAGCTTCAGAAAACTGCCGACAGTTATATAAGTTTCTCCCAATTAGCATTCGCACGCAAGCGGAATATTGATCAAACCATCAAGTTCAGTCATCATTGGATAACAAATGTCGTAAAATACACACTGTTAATCTTGCCCGTTTTAAGAATTTTATTCACCAACCATATGCTTAATCTGACTTTTTAACACATTTTTTTCATCTTCAGATGAAATATCATCTTTGTTATCAGTCAGTTTCAGTCTCCATGCAAAATTTGATGAATTTCAACGAAAACAACATCAACCCTCGAGTCTTCCGGCATAAGTTTAATTATATAGATTAATTTGTCAAGCACACGGTACATGTCCACCCTCTTTCTTCAACCTTGCGCTTCCGAAATTACAAAGTAAGCTATTTTTATAGTTACCGAGACATCTTTTTGACTTTTCACTACTTGACAAAACAGATTTTTATTATATTGTTATATCGTGATAAAAGAATAAGGAGGCTATGTTGAGAGATTTCATTTTACAGGCAAAAGCAATATCCGATGAGACAAGGATAAGAATATTGAAACTCCTTGAAAAAGGGGAATTCTGCGTTTGTCAGTTGATGGATATATTGGATATGAAGCAGTCAACGGTCTCAAAGCACCTTGGAATACTGAAAACTGCAGGACTCGTTGAATGCAGAAAAAACGGAACATGGACATTCTATAAGCTGTCAAATAATTTAATAAACAACTATAATCTTGACTTTCTGAAGCTTCTTTCATGCCTCAAGGATGATTTCCTAATTCAGGAAGACAAAAAGAGATTAAAGGAGATCGCCAAACAGGATATAAGGATTTTGTGTAAATCTTAATGAAACCGCTGCACAATAAACAGATATCTCTTAATTCCGGATGTTTCAGATTGAAAATCCAGGTTTTCCGGCAAAATGTAAATGATAGTAATAGCAGAGTCTTTTACTGCCGAAATCTGCAATGCAAACAGGAAACTAATTTTGAGACTTAAGATAACGAGATCCCTGTAAATAAACGGTTAAACTATGGAGATATAAATGTTTAAGGTCATGTTTTTATGCACCGGAAACTCCTGCCGCTCACAGATGGCTGAAGGAATTGCTAAAAAACTGGGAGCTGGACTCATAGAATCATTTAGTGCAGGTCTCGTACCAACAGGTATCAATCGTTATGCCGTAAAAGTTATGAAAAAAATTGGAATTGATATTTCCGGTCAACAATCAAAACCTATTAATGAAAATCTGCTCAGGCAGATGGATACAATAATCACTCTATGCGGAAACGCAGAGTTATTATGTCCAGCAACGCCGCCTGAAATCAAACATATCCACTGGCCTATCGATGATCCTGCAAAAACCGTGGGATCCGAAGAAGAAATATTAAAAGAATTCACAAGGACAAGAGATGAAATAAAAGGTAAAATAGAGAAATTTCTTATGGAGGCAATCAATGCTCATAATAACTCTTGAAAAACAAAAGGACTTCATGCTCCGGTCTACAAAGATATTCTTAAAAGGAAATTATTATGCCCGTTAAAAAGAAAAAGTTGAAATTTTTAGACAGATTTTTAACTCTATGGATTTTCTTAGCCATGTTTATCGGTGTTTTTTCCGGTTACCTTATTCCGAAAGTTACAGACTTTTGGAGTTTATTCCAGGTTGGAACAACCAACATACCAATTGCAATAGGGTTGATATTAATGATGTATCCGCCGCTCGCAAAAGTACGTTACGAAAAATTAGGCGATGTCTTTAAAGATGTAAGAATACTTTCTTTGTCATTAATTCAAAACTGGATTATAGGACCGATTCTTATGTTTTTGCTTGCCGTACTTTTTTTAAGAAATTATCCTGAGTATATGGCGGGATTGATAATGATCGGACTCGCCAGATGCATTGCAATGGTTATTGTGTGGAACGATCTGGCTAAGGGAGACGGTGAATATGCCGCAGGTTTGGTTGCATTAAATTCAATATTTCAGGTATTATTTTATTCATTATTCGCCTATGTTTTTCTGAGTGTTGTTCCGAAGTGGTTGGGGCTGCATTCTTTTGCAGTTAATATTACTATAGGTCAAATTGCCGAAAGCGTTATGATATATTTGGGAATTCCCTTTTTTGCCGGAATGCTTACCCGCTTTGTTCTTGTTAAAAAGAAAGGACGTAATTGGTATGAACAAAAATTTATCCCTAAAATATCCCCGATTACACTTTGGGCATTATTATTTACAATTGTTGTTATGTTTTCTCTTAAGGGCGGATTGATTGTTTCTATTCCGTTCGATGTAGTCAGAATTGCGATTCCTCTTATATTATATTTTATCATCATGTTTTTTGTTTCGTTTTATATGAGCAAAAAAGTAGGCGCAAACTATCCTCAAACAGCAGCTTTATCATTTACAGCGGCAAGCAACAACTTTGAGCTTGCAATCGCAGTTGCAGTTGCGGTATTCGGAATAAATTCAGGCGAGGCATTTGCGGCGGTAATAGGACCATTGGTTGAAGTGCCGGTTTTAATAAGTCTTGTAAACGTTTCCCTTAGGTTAAAAAAGAAATATTTCTAAATATCGGGGTCGTGTCTTTAGAGCCTGTTGATAAACTCCTGTATTTCCTTGCTCTGAACCATCATAAATGGTATAATAGCAGCGGTTTTGGTAACAAAACCAGCTGCTATTATTTCTAATATCTTTCAAGGGAGTTATCTTACAATGATGGGTAAAAAGACAAAACAATCTCCTCTGTTTTACTATATCAATATAGGAAATATGATACCGGAGAATCATATCTTGCGATTGATCAATAAGTATATTGATCTCTCTTTCATACGCAAAAGGACAAAACACCTATACAGTCACACAGGCAGACCGTCTGTAGATCCGGAGGTTCTGCTGAGAATGCTTCTTGTGGGTTATCTGTACGGTATTACATCGGAAAGAAGACTGTGCGAAGAGGTAAGTATGCATCTGGGATACAGATGGTTTGCAGGTTTAAGTTTAGATGACAAGGTACCCGATCATTCTGTATTCTCCAAAAACAGACATAACAGGTTTAAAGAGAGCGGAATATTTCAGGATATATTTGATGAGATTGTAAAAAGATGTATAGATAAAGGATTGGTAAGTGCTGCTCATCTAAGTGTAGACGGAAGTCTTATCAAAGCCAATGCTTCAATAGGAAGTATGGAGCCTATAGTTATTAAGATGAGCACAGCTGAGTATGCCGATAGCTTAGAAAGAGAGAACGGAACTGATAAAGATGATACCGATGCGGCAGATTCTCAAAACGATATGAAACAAAAAGGCAGAAAGATAAGCAACAAGACCCACAGATCAAAAACAGACCCTGATGCAAGACTTGCAAGAAAGCCACACACGCAAACAAAACTGTCACATCTTGACAACTATCTTATGGATAATAAGAACAGAATCATAGTAGGAGTAAAATCAGATATACCCGGTAAAAAGAGTGAGGTTGATTCTGCTTTTGATATGATTAAAGAGTTTATGCATAAATTCAAAATGAAGCCTGAAACCGTAGGAGCGGATAAAGGCTACTGCTCCGGTGAGTTTATACACAATCTCCTCGGATTGGGTATTGCTCCCCATATACCGATAGTTGACTCAAGAAAGAGAAATGAGAGAGGAATATTCCCTATAGACAGATTCAGCTGGGATGAGGAAAACAACAGCTATATCTGTCCGGCCGGCAAGATACTTAAATATCACGGTATACATAAATCAAGCAGACAGTTTGTCTGGAGAGCATCGCTGAAAGACTGTAAAGCCTGCCGGCTCAAACAGGAATGCACAAAAGACAGAGCAAGATCCCTGAGCCGTCATATATATCAAAATGATATAAACATAGTAAAGGAATATGCAGAGACAAAAGCATACCGCACATCCATAAGGAAAAGAAAGACGATAGAATCTCTATTCGGTGAAGCCAAAGAACAGATGGGATTGAGAGCATGTAAATTCAGAAGACGATGGAATACAGAAGAACAGTTTCTTCTGACTGCAGTTGTCCAAAATATAAAAAGAATGGTAAGATTGTTCAATAAGGACAGAAAAGATGCAGCAGAAAACAGAATAGACAGAGAAAACCAAACAGCATTACCTGTCGGCAATGCTGTTTTCCACTCTCTATTAATCTATTGCAGAATTGTTTTGGTATTTATCAGAAAATATGCCTTTACTTAGATAATGAGCTATAGAAAAGAGGGGTTTTGTCAACAGGCTCTAAAGACACGACCCCGTTAAACTAATTTTGGAAAAAGGATGTTATTTTCCAAATGAACATGTTTATGAATATCGGCTTGAAATCCACTCAGCAGTCTATATGTAGCGGCAAATGTCGGGCATGCCCATTCCGGCAGCACAAAATCGGTTGCCAAATGCTTAATTCTCTCCAAAGTTTCTCCAAGTTCTTCATGCTCTTCCTGCAGCTTGAGAATTTTCCGCTTCAAAAACTCGTCGACTGCATCATTTTTTATAGCAGGAAAGACCTCATCTTCTTCCTCTTTAAGATGCTTCGATAAAGATTCTTTCATCTCAAGAAAAGCGGCAAGCAGTTTCGGAAGCCTCACTACAGCTTTCTCACTACCCATCATTTCATCAGGATTAATCTCGCTGTGTACCTGCAGTATCTTTCTTAGATGAGCTTCCGAATCGGGAAGATTCTGTTTTATGTAGCCATGATGTCTTGCCACTATATAATCAACAAGTTCGCTTGCGGGACGCGTTTCCCATGCGATCTCATCAGCCTGAAACTCATCAAGTCTTTCCAGTTCCTTTTCGAGCTGCTTTATGAGATTGTTTTCGTCGATATTATGTTCTGCGGCAGCCTCTCTTAATGTCTCTTTTCCTCCGCAGCAGTAGTCTATTCCGTTTTTTTCAAAAAATCCCGATAATAGCGGATATTTTCCCACTATCTCTCCAAGCGACTGATCAGGTGTTATCCCGCCGCTCATTTCAACACCGTCCTTCCAATCCTGACTTTCCATATTTCAGGCCCTTCCTCTATATATTCCCAGCTGTATTCTCCTTTTTTCTCTGCCTCAAATTGGTATTTCAGAGGAACAGGGTCATGATCGTTTTTCAGGATAAATGCATCACCTTCTTTTAATTCATCAAAAGTCTTCATAATCGTCGAGTGTTTAAACCTTGGTTCAATCGGTATTATATCAAGTTCATTCATTGTACAGCCTCCCATATATTTTGTTAATCGATGTTGTACATTAAACACAGTTTCAGCAAAAAGAAAAAGCACTGCACTTAATGCGCAACATCGGTCATTAATCGGTAAATTTAAGTAAGATTATCTGATTTTCAAGGACTATAAATTTATCATATTATGAGACCGTTGCACAATAAAAACATCTGCCGATTTATATTAATTTCCGGTGTTTGCAGCACAGCAATTCTCAAAAAAAAATAATTAAATTCTTGACAGGTAAGCTTTGCTTGATATAATGTGAAGTAGTTCAATGTTAATGGTTTTATGTATGAACTATTTAAACTCAAATTGGGGGGATCATGAGAGTAGCAATAGTTGGATCCGGAGCATTAGGAGCTACATTCGGTGTCCTTTTACAAGAAGCGAACTGTGATGTAACGCTCATCGATATCGATAAAAATAAGGTTGCAAGAATCAATAATTACGGCATAACTCTGCACATGCCGGACGGTTCATACAAACATCAATGGGTCAAGGCTACTACCGAGCCTGAAAAACTTGAAAAATTCGATATTGTTCAGATATCGGTAAAAGGCTACGCAACGGAAGCGGCGGCAAAAACCGCGGCAAAGATTATCAACGGCAACAGCTATGTTCTTTCGGTACAAAACGGCCTTGGCAATCTGGAGACCATCGCAAAAATTGTAGGAAAAGAAAGAGTAGTCGGCGGAGTTACTGCGCACAGTGCTATGCCGCTGGACGACTGTCATATACGCTATACAGGCGGTATCGGAGGCGTTTGGCTTGGAACTCTCGATGGAAGAAAACCGGATACTACATTCAAAAAGATGATAGATTTTCTCAATCAGGCGGGTTTTACAGTTAAGCTGATAGAAGGCAATATTGAGGTCCCTATCTGGCGAAAGCTGATTGCAAATGTAGCATGCAACGCAGTAGCCGGTTTTACTGGATTTACCGGTGAAAAAATTCTGGAATGCGAACCCGCAAAAGAGCTTATAAAACTTCTTGCAGAGGAAACCGCAATGGTAGCAAGAAAAAAGGGACTTGAGTTTGAGGAATTGAAATCTCCCGGAGAATTTTCATTAAAAGCTTTGGCCGGAGTAAAAGATAATAAAATTTCAATGCTGCAGGATATAGAAGCCGAACGCAGAACTGAAATCGATACATTAAACGGGTATATCGTAAAAATCGGAAAACAACTGAAGGTAAAAACACCATACAATCATGCAGTTACTCTGATTATTAAAGCACTTGAACAAAAAATATTATGGAATAAGCAAGCAAGGGGGACTCGCAACAGATGAATAACGCGTCATTTATAGACAGAAATTTCAGATTTAATCGGAATAAGCCTGCTATAATAACTAAAATCGGCAGCTTCAGCTATTCGGATCTATACTCATTTTCAAACAGAATTGCAAATTATCTGGTAAAAAACGGCATTAAGTCCGGTGACAATGTAGCCATATTCTCAGCAAACAATGAACGGTTTTTGTATGCCTACTACGGCATACAAAAGATGGGCGGTGTAGCAGTTTCAATAAATTTTCTGCTTCAGAAAAAAGAGGTAAAATATATACTCAACGATTCACGCGCAAAAATAGTTTTTGTGGAAGATAATCTTATTGAACAGCTTCCTTCTAAAAGTGAAACTTATCTTCAGAAAATTGTTTCGTTTGGG
>JAADFJ010000105.1 GCA_013152955.1 Campylobacterota bacterium | reverse complement strand
CCATCGCAATAATCGTGTATCCGGCTGAAAGGAGTTTTGCCGCAAGCGCAAACGCATTCATTTTGTCTCCACCCAAACCGTGCTGGAATATTACAACCTTGCCGGTATTGCCCGACGGAATAATAATAGTCGGTACCGATTCCGGTGTTGGTTCATCCGAGGCAAGTGTTGTGACGTTAAACGAATTGAATCCGGTCTCAAAAAAGGTAGTTGACATGAAAGAACTCGTGACATCAGATGATACTGCCGAATATGCCGCTAATGCGCTGCCGCCTGCCGCTGTTTATCATTTCATACTCGCTTGTAATTGCCTCAGGATCGCTTGTTGATGCGTTATACGACAAACCGGTGACATTTGAGGGATTACCTTCAGGTACAAGTTGGGCAAAATCCTGAAGACTCAGCGTTTTGTCGGCAGTGGTAAATGTAAACAGTTCCAAAATATCAGATTTCGGCGTCAAAAACAGTTGACCGAACAGATCAAAAAGCGGAGCATATTGTTGTCTTATTGCTTCCATTTGAGGGTTGTCAAGCGGAGTATCGGATTTCAGCAGACTAAGCGTGTTTGTTGTTGATAAAAGTGCGCCATCGGCACTTTTGATCCCTTTTTGAACCTCAACAACATACTGGTCACCTGCATCAAGAGGAGTAACAGGATAGATTTTTATGGTATAATTAAGCACTTTTCCGTTGTTATCTTTAACTGTTTGATAAACACTTTTAATTCTCGCTGTTTGGTCAATCTCACTATTATTGACAAGATTGGTCGTCAGACAGCCGTTATATGCTATCTGGTTGGATTTATATTGTTCACATGGTCCAAGCAGCTGTGTCAGATCAATCAAACGAATATTCCCATCCAAATTTGTAAGCGGACTGCTGCTATTTATATCAAGCGGAATAGCTATCGGTGTATTTGGACTTAATCCTTTGATTTTCAGGTTTGCAATCTCGGTATATAAAGCGTTAGCTGCAGGATCGCTTGTTGTGCCGATCAGATCCACAATTCCGGCCTGATTGAGTCCTGCCGGATTTGGGGCTGCCCATGCTATATCGTTTGGAAATGGAAAAATAGATTTTGCAGGATCGGCATTAAGACTGAATGCCAGTTTGTCTGCCGGTGGACCTATTGAACTGACGGAGCCGCTGCCGTTTTCTCCGCACGCAGATAACCCAACTGCTCCCAACACAAACATCATCACAATTAAAACCTTTTTAATCATTTTTGACCCCCTTATCCGGTTTTATTCTGTACTTTAGTTTATTGTATTTATTGTGTATTGTCAGAAGTTCTTTTCTTCTTGCCAAAAATTCATTCTTTTTTCCCCTGAGCCAATCTCCATGATTAGACCAGTTAGCTGTTATTACAGGTTTTCCGGTTTTATGAGGCTTGCCGCAGACAGCGCAGTTAACGGTTCCGTTCGAAATTTTAAAGCAGTTTGAGCCGCAGAAGCTGCAGAATTCATCATAATCGGTTTCTTTTTTAATTTCTCCCGACAAAATTTTGCCGAGATTAATGATCAGTTTTTTATGATTTTCGATATCACCCGGAAGAGTAGCTATGAAATCAGCTTTCGCTCTAACATCAAGCTCCATTGAAAATGCGGCAGAGGCAAGGGAAGAAAGTGTAAGTCCTTCCCATCCCCTGATTCCTGAAACAGCCAGCAATACGGCAGGTGTATCTTTTATATTCTTATATTGATTCAGAAGCAGCATTCTATCCATAAACAGCTTCCAAACCCCGTTTATTCCCATAAAATAGGTATTACTGATAAAGATAACGGCGTCCGTCTCGTCAATCTTTTTTAATATCCATGTTGCATCATCATCTATTACACACCCTTCTTTAAAAAGGCATTGGTAACATGCGGTACACGGCTTAATATCAAGATCATAAAGATTGATAATCGATTTACGCTCAAATCCTGCAGCATCAAGAATTATTTTTGCTGCAATTTCACTATTTCCATCGTTTCTCGGTGTCGCAATAATAGCCAGTCCGGCAGTCACATTGTCTCCATAGTAACTGCAGTTCCCTGACCTCCCCCAATACAAGCTGAGACAATACCTTTATTCTTGCGGCGTCTCCTGAGTTCCTTCAAAATAGTGATTATCAGCCTTGTGCCGGTTGCAGCCAGCGGATGTCCGATTGCGACTGCGCCTCCGTTAACATTCGTTCTGTCAAGATCAAGCTCGAGTTCTTTGGCAACTCCCAAAAATTGGGAGCTGAATGCTTCATTAATCTCTATCAAATCAAAATCACCAATGGCAATGCCGGCATTTTTTGCAGCTTTTTTCATTGATGGAACAGGTCCCAAGCCCATATAGGATGGATCGACACCGCTTATACCCCATGAAAGTATTCTGCCGATCGGATTGTATCCGTTTGCCTTTGCCCATTCTAAAGAAGCCACAATGATTGCGGCTGCTCCATCTACGATTCCCGATGCATTGCCTGCGGTAACCGTGCCGTTTTTTTTGAATGCAGGTCTAAGTTTTGCTAAATCATTCCGTGAAATATCAAACCTGATATGCTCATCGATTTTTAGCGGCTTTTTCATCTTTTTCGGATTGTATATTTCAACAATCTCATCGTCCAATCTACCTGATTCCGCAGCTTTTGCTGCTCGTTTCTGGCTCATATACGCAAAATCATCAACCTCGTCTCTGGTTACATTATCTTTCTCTGCAATATTCTCAGCAGTGAGCGCCATAGGCAAATCCGTATAACTGTCGGTTAACGATTCCCAGAGATAATCCTCAAGCGGCGGTTTTCCGCCAAGCCTCATTTTTCCAAAGCGGACGTCTCTTAAGCAATACGGCACTTGGCTCATTGATTCGGTGCCTCCTGCCAGAACAACATCCGATTCACCTATCATTATCTGTCTTGCCGCCTCAATAACCGCCTCAAAACCTGAGCCGCAGAGACGATTAACCGTAAGTGCCGGCACCTCAATCGGCACGCCGCTTTTCAGTCCGACATGTCTTGCGAGATATATGGCATCTTTTGAGCTTTGTATGACATTCCCAAATACAACATGATCTATTGCATCTTTCGGAAAATTCAATTTCTTAAAGAGATGTTCTGCGGCAGTTACGGCAAGATCGGTTGCGGAAAAATTTTTCAGTGCCTTTCCGAAATCGCCAAACGGTGTTCTGACGCCTTCTATAATTACTACCTCTTTCATTTTAGCCGGCTAATTTTTTCTGTTAAAGCAGGTATAAATTTTTTCCAGTCGGCTACAATTCCATATCGAGCTCTTTTGAATATCGGAGCCTCCTCGTCTTTGTTTACCGCTACAACAATTTTTGCATTGGTAATTCCGGCTAAATGCTGACTTGCTCCACTGATTCCAACCGCAACATATAGATCAGGCGCCACAATTGTTCCGGTCTGGCCAACCTGCAGGCTGTTCGGAACCCAACCCGCGTCAACCGCTGCTCTTGAAGCTCCGATAGCTCCTTCAAAAAGTTTTGCAAGCTTGGAAAGACTGTCAAATCCTTCGGCTCCTCCAATTCCCCTTCCTCCTGAAACTATGACCGGGGCGTCTTCCAGACTGATTCCTTCGGCTTCTTCCATGCTGGTTTCCAACAGCTCAATCTTTTTTTCTGAAATCATTAGCTTTTCAGCTTCGGTTTGGCCGTCCAGCGGGTCGGGATTAAAGTAATTTTCTCTGAGAGAAATACAGACTTTCTTTTTATTTGATTCATATTTGGCAATCGCTTTACCACCATATACCGGATGAGTAAATACGATATGATCGTTTTCTTTTTGAATATTGGTGACTTCCGTTGCCAGAGATGCACTGAGTTTGAATGCTATCTCAGGCAAGACAGAAAGGCCTATATCGCCTGATGATATTATGTAATCAGCGTCATTTGCAAGTTTCAACACGGAATCGGTAAGATTTGCTCCGAGAGATTCTGTTGTCGCCCATGCCTTATTCCACAATCCCTGGACACTATTTTTATCGGTAATTACAATAACTTCATGGTCATTACACAATCCGGCTGCAACAGTTTTTAATTCCCCTAATCTTTTTGGATTATCTGAGCTTATTATTAATGCCTTCATAACAAGTGCTCCTTTTTCAGATTATTTATAAGCAGATCGGCTGCTTCATGAATATCATCAGAAGGCAAAATTTCACATTGATACTCAAGATTTGGAATTTCAACCGATATCTCCTTCATAACCGAATCATTCGACGAGTCGGCGGTCAATATATTGACCGGTTTTCTTTTTGCCTGCAGTATTCCCCTGACGGCCGGAATTCTCGGAACATTGGTTGGGTCGTCGGTAATCGATAATACCACAGGTGTTGCGGCTTTAAGCTTTAATATGCCTCCCTTGATTTGCTTGGTAAGTATCAGTTCGTTTTCGTTGATGCTGATCTGTTTTACTATGGGTACATACGGCAAAGAGAGCATGCTTGCCACCAATGCGGGAACAACCCCGCGTTCAAGATCTGAGGATTGACGCCCTGCAAGAATAAGATCATGCTGTTTTTCCTTGATGATCTTTGCGCATTCAGAGGCAATTACGGCCGGATCATCATCATCTCCCTCAATCATAGTTAGTGAATTTGCACCCATAGCGAGCGCTTTCCTCAAAACAGCTACATCTGATTTGCTGCCGTAGCTGATTATTTCAACCTGGGCACCGAATTTTTCGGCAACCTGAATTGCAAGTTCAACAGCATGCTCATCATACAATCCTATCATTTTGTTGTAACGATCTTTTATTCTGTTGCCTTCAAGTTCAAAATCCGATGACGGTATTTCATAATCGCTTACAACCTTAGCCAAAACGGCTATCTTCATCCTAACCTCCTAAACAATTGTTTCATAAATGCCTCCATAAGTATTTTGCAGTCTAAGGGTATCTCTAATAATCCATAAACGATCATTTGAGTTCCGAATCTGCTTCCTCCACGCTGTAAATCTTAGCAATACTCTATATATAATTTGTGTATCGTTATTCTGCCGATTTTACTCATTTATTCTTTGAATATGTCCTTATAACTTTGCCGCAAATCTCTCTTTAAAATTTTTCCCGTTGGAGTCTTGGGCAATGCCCGGACAAAAATAACTTTTTTGGGAATTTTAAACAGAGCCAGGTGTTCTCTGCAATGCTTAATAATCTCCTCTTCAGTAATCTTTTCACCTGATTTAGGCACAATTACAGCACTAACAGCCTCTATCCATTTTGGATGAGGCAATCCGATAACGGCTGTTTCCTGCACACGCTTATCCAGATAAATGACCTCTTCCACCTCTCTGGTGGAAACATTTTCTCCTCCGGTTTTGACCATATCCTTTTTGCGGTCAACTACTGATATGTATCTGTCCTCATCTAAAACGCCTAAATCTCCGGAATGAAACCACCCGCCTTTCATTGTCTTATCTGTTTTTTCGGCATCTTTAAAATACATCATCATAGCATGAGGTCCCCGGCCGCAGATCTCTCCGGGCAAATTTGTGCTGTCAATAGAATTACCCGAGTCGTCCTCTAATCTGGTTTCCATATTCAGTGCGCCCATACCCGCAGAACCCAATTTTTTCAGTGCATCCTCTGCTTTTAAAATAGTATGATACGGCGCAAGCTCGGTCTGACCGTAATAATTGTAGATCTTTGTTCCGGGTAGCCTTTGCAGCAGTTCTTTCAATATTTCTACCGGCATAATCGATGCCCCATAATAGAGCTTCTTCAAGCTGGAAAGGTTATAATTATCAAATGCATGATGCCTCAAAATTCCGATCCAGATTGTAGGCGGGGCAAAAAGCATAGTTGCCTTAGTTTCCTGAACCTTTTTCAAAATCTCTTCAATATTCGGGCCCATAAGGATATTGGTGCCTCCGATATAAAATATCGGATTCAAGAATACATCTCTTTGGGCACAGTGGTAGATTGGCATTGCATTGATATTGATATCGGAACTATCGTATCCCCCGTCTATTATGCACCCCATATATTCAGCTATTAATGCCTGATTATTGATGATCACACCTTTGGGCTTGGATTCTGTTCCGCTTGTGTAAGTCATCTGGCAAGGATCTTCAATGCGCAGTATTGTGTTCGGCTCCTGTTCCGAATATGCTTGATACCATGAATTAAAATCCAAAAAAGTATCATCTGGTGATGCTTCTCCAGCACCTTGATTAGACCAAATCAAGGTTTTAATGCTCGGCATATTTTTAAGAACATCTTTGACCAGATCATACAAACTGTCCTCAATAATAAACACCTTGCTTTCGGAGTTATTTATACAATACTCAATGTCCGGTCCGCGCAAAAGATAGTTAATAGCGAGATAAACCGCACCTGCCTTACAGCAGCCCATCCAGGTTAAAACATGATGCAGGCTGTTGTGGGCCAGAATTGCTACCCGGTCATACTTTTTAATTCCCAGATCAAGCAGGGCATTGGCCGTCTTGTTGCATTTTTTTTCCAGTTCATCATAAGTCAAACTGATATCTTTGTAAACCAGTGCGGTTTTATCCGGAAAATGATAAGCACTGCGTCGAATCATGTCAGCTATTACCCAGCGATTGACCTTATTGTAACGCTTGAGCATAAACTCTATGTTTTTTTTGCTCAATGTTTCAAAATAGCTTTTATCTGCGTTGTCCATAGGTTGGTCTTTTTCCATTGCCCCTCCTTTCTAAGAGTGATGTTTCAGGCGGGTGTTACGCTGCCTTGCACTCATATGTTTTATTGCCGCTCAAAGGGTAAAAAACGGCTGCCCTCATCTCTAAATACCTTTTAATTAGAATTTATATGTCATAGTTACAGCTGCATCGTTTATTATACCTTTGCCTTTTGTAGAAGCTTGCGGATTTTCATATGATGTTCCGTAGCTTGAGTTTAGATTTTCGCTTGCACCCATCGGCAGAACTCTGCTTCCTCTGGTAATTAAAAATTGGTAAGCAAGATCAAGATCTAAATGTCTGGAAAGTTTAATTCCGGCACCGGCTGATATTGCTATTTTGTTGGCATCAGGCCATGGCATATCAAAACCTATATTGGTTACTGGGGTTGGATCATAATAGAATCCGCCGCGCAGGGTAACCTTTTTGGACAGAATATATGATGCGCCAAATTTCAACTGTGTGGTGTTTTTCCAGTCTCTTATGAATGTCTCGCTTGTTTTACCCTCGATCTGAAGCAGTTCGGGTACCTTATCCCAGGTTACGGTATAGCTCTTGATCCTTGACCAGCGAGTCCATACAACATCAACTTCACCGGAGAATCTTGGAGTAAATTGATAATATATTCCGCCCTGGATCTGTTCAGGGGTATCAATGCTTGTACTTCCGGTAGCACTGTCCAGTACTGTGCCGTTTGAAGCGATAAAATCAGTCGGTCCAGAAAGTTTTGTTTTAGTTTTGCCTCTATATGTAATACCCGCTTGAAATCTTGGCGTGAATTTATAAATCGCTCCCATATTAAAAGACCAGTTTGAATGATCTTTGAAGTCGGACCGTACGTAGCTTCCTATGTAGTTAGCCAGAGGACTATGAGTGAGTATCGCGTAATTTTGCATTTCAGGACTCAAATAGATATCATGTATATCTCCTGAACGGGATTTGCCGAAAGCCAGACCGAAACCTACCAACAGCTTATCGGTAAGGGCAACCGATACTGTTGGAGCGGCATAAACAAATCTGCTGTACCACTGCTTATACGAATTATATGCCCCAAGGTTTACCGTAGGATCTGCGTTCCATTTCAGCTTCAATCCATACGGAACATAGCTGCCTATGCCGAACGCAACCGGTCTTCCGGCTATTGTTGTAGGATAGACTATTCCGCCTGCCGGGGCAATAAGGATTGGCGATTCGTCATTTGTCGAGGTAGAACCTTTATCGCTTGATCCTATAGGAGGAGGCAATGCCTGAGAATTTTTAAAACTCATGGATTGGTTGAGGTTGGGTATGACAAACGATGCCCCCAATGAAATTTCAGGCCTTTTTATCTGAACTAATCCGGCAGGGTTGTAGTACATTGCCGAAAAATCATCCGCCTTTGCAGAAAATGCTCCGCCAAGAGCTGTAGCTTTAGCTCCAACGCCGAACGTGTCAATGTTTCCCGAATAAGCAATTGATGCCGGCAACAACATTGCCGCAAGCAATAAAATTGCAAATTTTTTCATAATATCCCCCTTATTGGTTTGCTTTTTTTGTCTTTGTTCTGAGGGCGCGCCTCAGAATCTTTCCTACTGTAGATTTGGGCAGCTCATTCGCAAATTCAATGTATTTAGGAACCTTGTAATGAGCTAAATTCTTTTCACAGAATTTTTTAATATCATCGCCGCTGGCGGATTCACCTTCTTTCAGAACCACAAATGCCTTGACCGTTTCTCCTTTATATTTATGGGGAATGCCTACTACGGCCGCTTCTTTGACGGCCGGATATTTATATAACACCTCTTCGACTTCTCTCGGATAGATATTAAATCCACCCGAAATTATCATATCTTTCTTCCTGTCCACTATTTCGAAATATCCATCTTTTCTGATAAGTGCAATATCTCCAGTATAAAGCCAACCATCTTTAAGAGCTTTTTTAGTTTCCTCAGGTCTGTTCCAATATCCTTTCATAACTTGAGGGCCTTTTACGATCAATTCGCCGGGCTCGCCCTGATCTACCTCATTACCGTCATCGTCAACAATCTTTGCGTATGTATCGGGGAATACCACGCCGATACTTCCAAATTGTCTTTCTCCCCATATAGGATTGCAGTGAGTTACCGGGGATGCTTCGGAAAGACCGTATCCTTCAACAAGTTTTCCGCCTGTTATTCTTTCGAATTCTGTTGCTACCTCTACCGGAAGAGGAGCCCCTCCGCTTATACATAGTTTTATGCTCGAGAGATTGGTTTTATGTTTAAGGGCATATTCGTTTATTGCGGTGTATATTGTAGGTACACCCGGCAACAGTGTTACATTATATTTTTCAATAAGCTTTATGACAATTTTTAGATTCCATTGCGGCAGGAGAATAAGCCGGGCAGCTGTTGCAATACCCAGATTAAGTCCGGCTGTCATTCCATAAACATGAAAAAACGGAAGAACACACATTATTGTGTCATCGGCCTCTTTTAGCTTGTATGCCCATGCTTTAATCATAAGAGTGTTGCTTATGATATTTTTGTGTGTCAGCATTGCCGCTTTGGGCAGTCCGGTAGTGCCTCCGGTGTACTGAAACAGAGCCACATCATCACAAGATATGCTGACCGGATTAAGTGATTTAGATGAAAATAGTGTGTCATATCTGACAAACTTTTTATTTAGATTTTTTCTGAACAGGCCTTTTATCGATGCTGCTATATTAAGCGGAAACGGCAGAATGTTGGAAAGTTTTTCAACGATTAGCTCATTTATATAACCTTTTTCTAATGATTTCTGAAGCTTATTCTGCAAAACGTCCAATGTTATCGCAAATCTTGCCAATGAATCGGCTGCCAGATCAGTCAGCTCGTTTTCCGTATAAAGAGGATTCAGCTGAACCGCAATTCCTCCCGCAAGCATAACCGCATAATAACTTTCTATATAAACAGGGCAGTTAGGCAAAAGCAGCAGAACTCTGTTGCCCTTACGCAGCCCGGCTTTTTGAAGACCTGCTGCAAGTCTTTCTACCTTTTCCCACAATTCTTTGTAGCTTTTGTTTTGTCCGAAGAATGTTGTTGCTGTCTTTTCGGGATATTTTTCTGCACTGTTTTTCAACATATACGGAACAATGTAATCGGGATAATTAAGATGTCGCGGTATATTTGTTGTATAAGCCTCAAGTAACTGTTTCTCCATCTGCCCCCTCAAAACGCTATATCCTTAAAAGAAAGTCCACTATTAACTTTTGTAAGTTTATAATCGGCTTCATAAAGCGGTTTTCCGTTTTTATCATCCCTCTCCCACTTAACCGGCAGCAGACTTTTTTTGCTTACCGTTAGTTTATCATAATATATATCAGATGTAAGGGGTTTTTTATACGAACAATCTATGAGATAGCTGTTTAGCAATTCAGTGTTGCTGCACAATCCGGAATTTGCCAGTTTTATGATGAGATTTTCTACATAAAAAAAGCTTGTTTGATCAATTCTTACACCTCTTATTGAAACGACCCTTTTATCGGTCTTTTTTAATGTCAATTTGATAAATGAAAACAGCCCCCCTTTATGAGCCCTTACTTTGTTTGTTTTTGGATTATAAAAAACTACGGATCCTTCGCTTTTCCCTTTTATTATTTTCATTCTTATATACCCGGGCGCAACATACCAATATTTATATGTTCTCAGATCACTTGATTTTCCTATCCTGTTATAATATCTGTTGATAGATTGATAATCATGAACACTGTCTAATTTAGTAGTCATAGAAGCAGTCAAATTACTTAATGTCATAGAATACGCAGTCTCATAAAATATAAAAAACCCGAATATTGCAAAAATCAATATCTTTTTCACTGATAATTCCCCCTTTATGTATATTGAAGATTATAGGTTTTGGGTACCGGGTGATAGGTTAAAGAAGGAATAGGAATCCATCTTCTCCCTGTCCTTTGCGCCTATAACCTATAACCTTATTCAAAAACAGTATTTTGATTGTTTGATTAATTCATCGGCAATTTTTCTTTTAAGTGATATAAGATCAGGCAATTGGTACCATCTATACAGTTTTCTGAATGCAGATACTGTTATTTTCTGCATATCTCCTGCTGCCGCAACAGCAGCAATTTCCTGAGCTTTTTGATAAATAGTGCTAAATAGTTTTGCCACACTAAGCTGAGCAAGAATCAGCGCTAAATCGGCTTTTTTTGAACCGGCAAGTTTCTGAGCTCTTATAACCGCCGTTTCGGCCGTATAAAGGGCAATTACAACATCTGCCAGCCTTCCAAGCAGCTCTTCCTCATCTTTCAACTTTTCTCCATATTTTTTTACAACCAAACCTAAAACCGCCAACACAATTTTTCTTGACATATCAACGGCAAGCCTTTCGGCAGCAAGGTCGCCCTCTTTAAGCAAAGCCCTCGGCATTATTGAAATAATCTCATTTGAAATCTTTGCGGCTTCCTCTATCAACGGGAGTTCGCCTTTCATCGCTTTTTTCATAATCATGGCAGGAATCAAAAGCCTGTTTATCTCATTTGTACCCTCAAAAATTCTGTTTATTCTGCTGTCTCTGAGAAATCTTTCAGCAGGATAATCTTCGACAAAACCATATCCTCCAAAAATCTGAACGGTTTCGTCAGCTATACCCCAAAGTATTTCAGAACCGTATACCTTGGTTATCGAACATTCGACGGCATAACCGGCAATCTGCTTCAGGGCGTTTTTGCTGAAATCGGGTGATTCCGGATCAAGCGGATGCAGGGCGTTCTCAAGCAGTCCGGCATTTCTATAGGCCATTCCCTCAAGAGACCAAATACCGATTGCCATATCGGCGAGCTTTTCTTTTATCATTCCGAAATTTGCTATCGGCTGACCGAACTGCACACGCTCTTTTGCGTATTTTATAGCTTCTTCAATAATATATTTGGCTGCTCCAAGTGATGCCACACCGAGTTTATAGCGTCCGATATTGAGTATGTTGAATGCTATAAGATGGCCTTTGTCTTTTTCTCCCAACAGATTTTCTTTCGGTATCCTGCAGTCATCAAAAAAGATGGAGCAGGTTGACGAGCCTCTTATGCCCATCTTATGCTCTTCCTGTCCGATTGACATTCCGGGTGCGTCTTTTTCAACAATAAATGCGCTTATTCCGTTTTCTGTTCTTGCGTAAACGGTCATAACATCAAAAAACGCCGCATTTGTAATAAATTGCTTAGCGCCGCCGTTGAGTATCCAATGTTTTCCATCATCGGACAGCTTCGCGGTAGTTTTCAAGCTCATTGCATCTGAACCTGATTCCGTTTCGGTTAATGCATAGGCGCCGATATGTTCTCCGCTAGCAAGTTTGGGCAGATATTTTTTCTTTTGTTCTTCGGTACCGAAGTATAGTATGGGGAGGCTTCCTATGCCTGTTTGATCGGCAACAGTTGTCGCGAACGAACCGTTTCCTGCTAACTTTTCGTTAATGAGTGCCGTGCTTATTTTATCAAGGTTGAGCCCGCCGTAAATTTCGGGAATATCGCCCTTTAACAAGTCAAGTTTGCCTAATTCCCTGAAAAGTTTAAGATGCAGATCATAGTCTTTTGCTTCAATTTTATCGGTAACAGGCATTACCCTCTGTCTGATAAAATCTTCTGCCGATTGTGCGAACAGTTTTTGTTCCTCGTTGAATTCCTCAGCAATAAAAACTGAATCGGCGTCGGCAGTTCCAATTAAAAATGCTCCTCCGTCGGTATCCTTCATGCCTCCTCCTTTTTTATCTTTTTATATAGATAGCGGTTTAGTAATTTAGTAATATGAATGTCCGTAATTTTATCAATTTATAATTCCCCGAATATAAGCTTTAGCATCCTTGATTTTATGCCCTTTCATAAATTCCGGCAGCGCCCATTCCGCCGCCGATACACATTGTTACCATGCCGTATTTTGATTTACGATTCTTCATCTCATGTAAAAGAGTGGCTGTCAGCTTTGAACCGGTTGCTCCAAGCGGATGACCAAGCGCTATCGCTCCTCCTTTCACATTGATACGATTTATTAATTCTTCTGCCTTGAGAACCTTCAAATCGGCAATTACCTGAACGGCAAACGCTTCGTTGAGCTCGATAAGATCAATATCCTCAAGTTTTAATCCGGCAATTTTTAATGCTTTCGGTATAGCTATTGTTGGTCCAAGACCCATAACCTCAGGGTCAACGCCGCCCACGGCAAAAGAACGAAAAATTCCAAGCGGTTCGAAGCCGAGCTTTGAGGCAAGCTCACCTGACATAACAAGAACAGCTGACGCTGCATCCGAGGTTTGACTTGAGTTGCCTGCGGTTACAGTACCGCCAACCTTGAATGCCGGTTTAAGTTTTGACAGACCTTCTATCGTTGTTTCGGGTCTTACGCCCTCATCAGTATCAAAAACTATCTCCTGAATCTGTCGATTTTTACCTATTACGGTTGTTTTAATCGGGATAATTTCATCGGCAAACCTGTTTTCTTTTAATGCTTTGGCTGCTTTCATCTGTGATTCATAGGCAAATTTGTCCTGTTCTTGTCTGCTTATTTTGTAACGTGATGCAATTTCTTCGGCAGTAAGACCCATGGAGAGATAGACTCCCGGATGATTTTTCATAAGGTACGGGTCGGGAGCTGTTTTTACGCCTCCCATAGGTATCATGCTCATAGATTCAGCTCCGCCGGCTATTACGCAATCGGCAAAGCCTGCCATAATTTTCTCAGCTGCTACCGCAATAGACTGAATACCCGATGAGCAAAACCGATTCAGTGTCATAGCCGGGACGGATGTCGGCAAGCCGGCCTTCAGAGCTGCGATTCTTGCCATGTTCATACCGCTTACACCTTCCGGAAATGCGCAGCCGAAAATCACATCATCGATAATTTTTGGATCTATTCCGCTTCTTTTTACAATTTCTTTGATTACCGCTGATGCAAGCTCATCGGGACGCGTATTTTTTAGACTTCCTCTCGGAGCTTTTCCTACCGCTGTTCTTAATGCTGTTACTATCACTGCTTCCTTCATATTGATCTCCTTTCAATTCCTTAGAGGTTTGCCGCGAGTGAGCATATAAGCCATTCTTTCTTCTGTTTTTTTCTCGCCGCATAATGACAAAAACGCCTCTCTTTCAAGATCCAAAAGCTGTTGTTCAGAGACGACGGCTCCAAAAGGAACATCTCCTCCTGTTATTACATTTGCTAACTTTTTCCCCACTTTTGCATCATGGGCGCTTATATATCCGCCTTTCTGCATATTATAGAGAAGCATTGATATGAATGCTTTGCCGGTTCGTCCGCTGACGGCAACATGTTTGTCTTTCGGCTCGAAACTGCCTGAATCGGCAAGATACAGCGCCAGCTTTTTGGCTTCTGAAATTAGATAATCACCGTTGATGACAATACTGTCCGATTCCTTCAGAAATCCGAGCGGCCTTGCTTCAAATGCGCTTGTTGATACATGTGCCATAGCTATTGTTTCAAATATCTTTGCTATAAATGGATTCAGATCGACGTCGATACCTTTCGGCAGATTTTTTGGTACGCTTTGCATTATTCTCATAAGCAGCTCCTTTGTTCCGCCGCCTGCAGGAATCACTCCCACTCCTACTTCAACGAGTCCCATATAAGTTTCCGCCGCTGCTATTGTATTTGTCGAATGAAGACATATTTCGCATCCACCTCCGACAGTTATACCATGAGGTGCCGCCACAACCGGCTTTCTGAATTTTTTCAGCGACATTGTCATGCCCTGAAATTCTCTTACCGCCCAATCAATTTCATCAAACTCGTCGTTCTGAATAGACATAAGTATAAAAGCAAGATTTGCTCCTGCCGAAAACGTACTGCCGTCATTGGCAATGACAAGTGCTTTGTAATTTTTGTCAACCTCATCAAGTGCCTTCTTTGTCATTTCAACTATACCGGGACCAATGGCATTCATTTTGGTATGAAATTCGAGGCAGGCTATTCCGTTACCAAGATCTAAAAGCGAAGCTTCCTGATTTTTCATTATGGTTTTTTCTTTTTTAAACGTGTTGAGTCTGACAATTTTCTCGTTCTGTTTAATTTCTTTGTATGAACCGCTTGCCCAGTCATAAAAGGAATTTTGTTTGTAAAATGTTTCATTGTTCTGAAGCATTCTGTCTATCCATTTAGGAATTTCGGCACCCTCTTTTTTCAATCGCTCCACAATTGTTTTTGTCCCGATTTTGTCGGATAACTCAAACGGTCCATATTTCCAGTTAAATCCCCATTTAATTGCATTATCAATTTCATAAAGATTATCGGCAATTTCCGGTCCTACCGTCATCGCATACAAAATCGGATATGAAAAGGCATCCCAGACAAATCTGCTTGCATCATCTTTCAGTGCAAAAATTGCTTTCAGAGTGCCTTTAAGTGATCCTATTGATTTGGCATTTTCGATTGCTTTAAATTTTTTTCCTTCCGGCTTTCTGTATTCACCTGATTTAAGGTCGAGAACCAGTCTTGTTTTTTTGCCGTCAACAATAATTTTTTTATAGAATCCCTGTTTTGTCTTATCTCCAAGCATTCCGTTTTTGAGCATGGATTCAATTGGTTCGGGATTAAAAACGGCGTTATAGGGATCGTCCTTTATATTTTCGTAAACATTTTTTGAAACATGGTAGATTACATCTATCCCAACCATATCGGCCAATCGGAAAGTGGCGGTTTTGGGTCTGGCCAAAAGTTTGCCCGTAAGGCTGTCTACCTCGTCAACCGACAAATCATACTGTTTTGCAAGCCCATAAGTTTTCATAGCCGCATAAATACCGATTCTGTTGGCAATAAAATTTGGAGTATCTCTGCATGTTACACACGCCTTTCCGAGACGATCTTCTATGAATTTTTCAATATTGCTTATCAACTTTTTATCGGTGAATGAAGATGGAATCAGTTCTACCAATTTCAAATATCTCGGCGGATTAAAAAAGTGTGTGCCGATAAAATAGGCTTTCATATCATTCGATACGTCTTTTATCATATCATTTATTGAAAGCCCTGATGTATTTGTAGAAACTATTGATCCTTTTTTACGGAAGGAATCTATTTTTGAAAGTAAAGAATGTTTAACTCTAATGTCCTCCACCACAGCTTCTATAATCCAGTCTGCATTTTCAAGTTTTTCCATATCATCGCTAAGATTGCCTATTTCGATAAGTGAAGCAAAATCAGATCTGTAAAAACTTGCAGGCCTGCTTTTCTTTGCCTTTTTCAGACCTTCTGAAGCGAACCTGTTTCTTACCTCTTTGTCGTTTAAGCTTTTACCCTGCCTTTTCTCTTTTTCCGTAAGCTTTGAAGGAACTATGTCAAGCAGCAGAGTTTCTATCCCGCAGTTAGCAAAATGTGCCGCAATGGCAGCCCCCATAGTTCCTGCTCCTATAACAGCAGCTTTTTTAATAATCATTCTACCTCCCGATTCAGCACAATTATTTTAGAGTGCCTCTTTCATTCCAGACGCTTCAAATCGAAAGTTCAAATTAGTCTCATCAAGGCTCAAATTGCAGG
The DNA here is from genome assembly GCA_013152955.1 of Campylobacterota bacterium. Classification (GTDB taxonomy): domain Bacteria; phylum Campylobacterota_A; class Desulfurellia; order JAADFJ01; family JAADFJ01; genus JAADFJ01. The sequence goes on along the minus strand of JAADFJ010000105.1, from coordinate 6,432 downwards.
CAGCAGCAGGGCTATTACCAAGATTTGCAGCGCAGAGGAGATAAATTTGCGACTTGAGATGATCGTTCATGGATTAATAGAGGCATTCTTTATTATTCCCCGGCAAAATATTTCAAATACCGTTTTCGCCATTTTATTTATTGCATGCTTTTTCCTCAAGACCCATATTGTCGAGAGCTCATCAAGCATTCCGAAAAGCGCTTTTGCAGCTATTTTTATATCAACATCTTCCTCAATCTGTCCTGTCCTTGCACCATAAGAAATCACCTCTTCTATGATTTTGAGATAGTTTCTCAGTTCCGGAAATATGCCGCCTCTCATAAATGTGCTGCAGCTTCTTAACTCTATCTGAAGAACCTGAGCCAGCGAGTCGTTTTGTGAAATAAACTTCATATGATTGTCTATTATTTTCTTTATCTTATTTTCAATGTCATTGATATTATTGAGTTGATAGATAAGTTTTTTGTTCAAATCCCTGAGTGCATCTGAGAGAATGGTTAAAAGAATATTGTCCTTATTTTTGAAATAGAGATAAATTGTACCATCAGCAACTTCTGCAAGTTTTGCAATATCGGAAACCTTCGTGCCGTGATATCCTTTTTGTGCAATAACTGTTGTTGCAGCTTCTAAAATTCTCTTTTTTTTGTTAATATCTTTTCCCAATTTATCTCCTTATAAATGAATGGATATTCATTCATTTTATTCCTGATTTTTTTATTGTCAAGAAATTTTTAACATTTTCTCTTATTACTTCTTTTGCCATGTTTAGTTTGGAAAAATCATACTTTGTTTTTTCGAAAACTGACATTTGAATTTATTTTCTTTCTATCTATTCCAAAAACAGGCCAATCAGTCTTTTTTTAAAATCAGAATACGGTGGATATTTAATGAACGGTTCAAACCAGTTTGCCTTAAACAGTATGCCTTTGTAGTGGGTAAAGGCATCAAAACCGTATTTTCCATGATATACCCCAACGCCGCTGCTGCCTATTCCTCCAAAAGGGAGATTGGAATTTGATATATATGCAACCGCATCGTTGACTGAACCGCCGCCGAAAGATATTCGTTTTAGCACCTCATTTCTCAGTTTGCCGCTGCCGGTAAAAAGATATAATGCCAACGGTTTCGGTTTTTTTCTAATGCTCTCAATTATACGGTTGAGATCTTCAAACTCAATTACAGGCAAAATAGGACCAAAAATCTCCTCCTGCATAACTTTGTCGTCGAATGAAACATTGTTTAAGATTGTCGGAGAGATGTAATTCTCTTTTTCATCTGTAATGCCGCCGTAAAACAGTTTTTTCGTATCAATCAAAGAAACTATTCTTTCGAAATGTTTTTGATTGATAATTCTTGTATAAGCATCACTTTCTTTTGGATTTTTACCTTGATTTCCGATTATGTTTTTGACAATTTGGTTCAGCAGCGATTCTTTGATATCCTTGTGAACCAATAAATAATCGGGGGCTATGCATGTTTGTCCAGCATTCAAAAATTTTGCCCATGCTATTCTTTTCGCTGCCATCTTCAGATTTGCATCTTTCATAATAATTGCCGGACTTTTTCCTCCAAGCTCAAGTGTAACTGAAGACAGATGTTCTGCTGCCGATCTCATAATAATCTTTCCCACGGCAGTTCCACCGGTAAAAAACAGTTTGTCAAACGGGAGATTGAGCAGTGCACCGGCTGTTTTCGCATCGCCTTCCTGAACAAAGAAAAATTCTTTATCGAAGCTGTCGTTGATTAGCTCAGCCATGATTTTTGAGCTGTTTTCAGATAGTTCGCTTGGTTTTAGGATTACCGTGTTGCCGGCGGCAATTGCCGATACAACCGGATGCAGAGAAAGCAGGTAAGGGTAGTTCCATGCTCCTATTATCAGGGAATTTCCATAAGGCTCAGCCATTATATAACTTTTTGCAGGCAGATTTGCCAAATTTGTTCTTACGCGTCTGATTTTTGCCCATTTTTTCAGTTTTTTTATAGCGAGCTTTATCTCATGATAAATCAGTGCCAATTCTGTGGCGTATGTCTCAAATGACGATTTTCGAAAATCGGCATAAATTGCTTTATAGAGCTTATCTTCATTCTTTTTTAACAGATTTAATAGTGTAATAAGTTGTTTTTTTCTGAAATTTATCTCTTTAGTCTTGTCCTCCAGAAAAAATCGCCTCTGATTTTCAAATATTTCGTTAATCTTTTCCATGATTTTTGCCCTCATGTCCCACAAAATTATCCATACTTTTATAAACACCTAACACTCTTCCTACAAACCAGTCAAAGACACGGGTTGGAAGAATCCCTTTAACTAACGGTACCATTTTTACAAGCAGCGGTTCTCTGACGAACAGCTTGTTATTTTTGATTGCTTCAATAATGACATCGGTTATCTTATCGGAATCCAATATTGGCAGAAATGAATTAAACTTAACCCCCTCAAACATTCCGGTATTTATATAAAATGGGGTAACGGTTGTAACATGAAGATTTTTATGAAGTTCTTCAAGCTCTATGCGAAGTGATTCAGACCATCCAAGTGCAGCCCATTTGCTTGCAGCGTAGACAGACATTTTTGGATTTGCGACATAGCCGGCAGCAGATGATATATTAATTATGTGAGCGTTCCCTTTTTCAATCATATCCGGAAGAAATTCAAGTGTTATATGCATCATTGCAAGTGAGTTGACATTCATCGTAAAATCTATCTCTTTATGAGACAGATTCACGAATTTTTTTCCTGCTACAACCCCGGCATTGTTTATTAATATATCAACAGATCCTGTCTCTTTCTTAACCGTTTTTACCAATTCGACTACTTTGTCGGTATCTGAAATATCTATAACATGCTGAAACACGGTAAATCCTCTCGCCTTTAATTCGGAGCTTGCTTTATCAAGATTTCTTCTATTTATATCCCATATAACAAGTTGTTTTGCGCCTGCCTTGAGTAGTTTTTCTCCCATTAATTTGCCGATACCGGACGCTCCGCCTGTTATCAGAACGGTTTTACCTTTTATTGAAGACATTTGCTCCCCCTTTTTTTGCTCTTTCAAGTGTTAATTTTTTCAGCAATATGCGTTAAGGGCACCTCTTAATAATTCGTAAACGATCATCTTCACTCTAAGTTCGTTTCCTTCGAATTGCAGATTTTGGAAATAATAGGGCTATTATCGAAATTTGCGTTTTAATCGGGCTGGTTGGACTCTCTCAAATTGAACGCTTAGAATTATTAAAAGTACTCTTAAAACTCACTTTATTCATTGAATACCGCCTTAAATAAAATGAGAAGGCGTACAATGCAAAAACATATTTTCGTATAGGCGTCTTTTAATCATCGTAAACCTTTTCATCGCTAAATTGAGCACCTGCGGCATCTTTTTCAATATCTCTTCCTTTATGAGGACTGGACAGAAATTCTCTGTAGAATTCGTGCTGGATAACCAAATCCATAATTTCATTGGTCCCTGTCCAAATGGTTATCAGGCGCGTATCGCGGAGAAGTCGTTCAATCGGGTATATGTTAGTATAACCTATGCCTCCCATAATCTGCATAGCATTATTGACCACTTTCCATGCGGTATCGGTTGAAAATTTTTTTGCTTCCGAAACAAGTCTTCTAACCGTTCCACTAGGTAAATTCATATCCGCAGCCTTTCCGGCCATATAATTTATTCCTCTTGAAGCATCCAAAAACGTGAGACTGTCGCTTATTTTAAAACTTACCGCTTCATACGATCTAATCTTTTTTCCAAACGCCTTTCTTTTATTTGCATAATCAGCTGCTATTTGAATTGCCGCTTTTCCCATACCGACAGCCGCTCCGGCGGAAGTCATTCGTTCGGGAATCATCATTTGATGAAATACCTTGGCTCCGTTTCCTATCCCGGCTTCACCGCCAAGTACATTCTCGACTGGAACCGGCATTTTATTAAAAACAAGTCTTCCGGTACCTCCTCCGCGTGTACCCATCAGTCCGTAGAGATGTTCCACTTCAACACCAGGACCGCGTTCTACCAAAAAAGCCGTTATGGCTTTTTTGGGATCGCTTATTCCATTGACTTTGGCATAAACCAGAATTATGTCAGCTCCTTCGGCTCCGACAACGAAACGCTTTTGGCCTGTAAGATAGAAGACATTGCCTTCTCTTTTGGCTGTAGTTGTAGCGCCAAAAAAATCGGATCCTCCGCGAGGTTCGGTAAGTCCTTCTGCTGCGCCTATTCTGCCTTGAATCATTGGTTTTAAGTATCTCTCTTTTTGTCTATCTGTGCCGAACTTGTGTATTGCTTCCCCGACAATCGAAACAAGAGAATACAAGCATCCTAATGCTGTTCCCAATGCTCCAATTTCCTCCAGAGCAAGAAGTTCCGATTTCCATGATGTTCCTTTTCCGCCCCATTTTGAATCGAAGCGTAGACCCAGGAGATCTCTTTTACCTGCTTCCTGCAGGAATTCTTTGGGATATTTAACTTTATCTTCATCCATATCCAAAAGAAGTTGCTTTGGAATCGCAGAAACAAAGTTCCTTACTTTTTCCACAAGGATTTTATCTTTGTCTGTCATTAACATATCTGATGTCATTTCTTGCCTCCTACGAATATATTATTGAAATATTGTTATTACGCGAAAGTGCTGACGGAGTATTTTGTTTGCTTATTGTTCGGCATTCTCTCTTTTCCCGATCCCGATAAAAATTAGCTTTTCCCATAGTAAATTCGAATTTTCATTATGAATGAATCCCCATTCATAATATTACCGGAATTTAGGGTTGTCAAGTAAGCTGTTCGATGTTTCCAGGCATTATCAATAATCTATGCGGATTTAATAAATATAGAGAATAAGAAACCTTCATAACAGATATAGAGCGAATGATACTTGGAAAAGTTGATATAAGAAGCGTACCTGATAAAACGATTATTACTCCAAAAAGACTGAGAGTAGAATTTTAACAGGTGTTCTAATCAGATAAACGATTTTAGCCTGAGTTCTCATTTAATTATTGTCGGAGCTTTCTATTGACAACTCAAAATGGAATGATATTTATATAGAGAAGTGGGGCTGTAGCTCAGCTGGGAGAGCACAACGCTGGCAGCGTTGGGGTCAGGGGTTCGAGCCCCCTCAGCTCCACCAGATCGAAAATCTGCTATCATTCTGCTATCATACGGAAAAGTCATGATAATATAAGGACGCTTAATTAATTCATATGAAGCAATCTAATGAGACTGCTGCGGCCTTCGGCCTCGCAGTGACAGAAGAAGGAAGGTCATTGCGAGCGCAGCGAAGCAATCTCTCTTTTCTTTTCTGTTTTTTGAGCGACCAAAAAATGAGGTCAGGTTAAGTGATAACTACCGCAGCCTTGTTTGTCTTTTGCTTTGAGTGTATAAAAATAGAAGATTCTTTCTTACTTTTTGAACGACCAAAAAGTAAGCAAAAAGTCGCCGCTGTGTAAAATATGCTAAAAATCGATATATTATGCTGAAAAAATAAAACTCGCATTTTGCTTGATTGCGGAGTTGTTCAGCAAATATATAGATATGTTTGAAGTTATAGTTTTTCTTAATTTTCCGCTCAAACATGAGGGCACCTCTAAGAGCCATATACGGTCATAGCTTTAATAAGACTTTGCCGCAGGCAAGGCGCAGCAACGCAGACATAGCAAAGGCCTATGTCAAGGAAGCTGCAACGAACGATGTCTATGGTAAAGTCTTTGAAGCCCGAAGGGAAGGCAAATATAGGGCAATCTTCGGTGATCTGTTTTCTTGACTTAACTGTACATTAGGTTTTCAAAAACAGCTCACCAAATCTTACTCCTATATTTGTCTTCTATGATCCGCATATGACTTTTAGAGTTGCCCTTATTTTTCTTAACGCATAATATACCGATTTTATTAACGCACATTTCCCAATGCGGGCAAAGAAAATAAGATAAAGAGAAGAGCATCAGTGGAGCAATTCTGTCTGTATTTGAGAAAAGATGTTAAGAAAATCGACTCATCAAGCGAAAAGTTATTGTTCTTTTTTTAAAAACAATGTCGACAGCCGCCAGGCTCACTTATTATTTCGGAGCACGGCGGATTTGCCGTTCGGTGCAGAGGTTTGCTGTCCGTTTTTAACATACTTCAGCACTAAATAACCGATGACTCCCGAGACAAATGACGCTATAAGTATTGCCAATTTATCAGTGTATTGAAAAATTTGCTCATCTTGAAATGCTAATGATCTGATAAATAAACTCATAGTGAACCCAATGCCTGTCAATACGGCTACACCATAAAATTGTCTCCAGTTGCTGTGTTTTGGAAGCACCGCCAGTTTGAGTTTTATTGCCAGCCAGCTGAAACCGAAAACTCCAAATTGTTTACCGACAAACAAGCCGAACATGATTCCCAGCGGTACCGAGCCGAACATTTGACTAAAAGATATTTGTGTAATATTTAC
>JAADFJ010000104.1 GCA_013152955.1 Campylobacterota bacterium | reverse complement strand
TGATATTCTTTTTCTTAATTTAGCCACAGACGCACACAGACAGACACGGACGTTTTATAGACGCAAGAAAGCCCGGGGCTTGAAAGTGGGTGTTTTTCATATAGTTTGCCTTCCAGTGATTCTCACGTTTTAATATGATTGCTTCTTCAAACGTTTCTAGGGCTCTCTCAAGGCGATAGCGAATTAGATCATCGTTATTCTTGACAGTCATAACAGTACTACGTCACGCTCAACTTCTTTTTTAAAACATGAAATGGGGTCTTGATTTTATGAATTTAACTGTTTTGCTCAGCCTACAGGGAGAGCGTTAGTGTAAAAACAAGGATGGTTTTTAGTCTTGCAGAGACGAAATCGAGCATTTTTATAAAGTTCTTCTGTGAATGAAGATGAATTGATTTTGAAAATTTTAGCAGAAACGACTAGCGGCCATTCTTTCCCCCAGAAAATAAAAGAAAGTATGACAACACCGAGAATAACAATGAGAATAAGCGGGAGAGTTTTCATTTTTTTATTAAAGCGGCATGGCTACCTGGTAGAAAAGATTTAGCTATAATCAAAGAAATATCCTGGAAGACAATGTTACTCTTACTCTCTTTTATAAGAGCAGGTATTTTATTACAGGTATGCATTCTATCTGTACTGCTCCCAAGTCTATTGTTTCTTCGTGATCGTTGGTGAGTAAAATCCGACGCATTGTGTCGGAGCTATTTTCTGAGGGTCTGAAACCGGCGAGTTCTCGTTTGGGAATTGTTTTTTTGTCAATATCCTCATACCATACTTGAATTTGTTGGGTAATATTCACTCCCTCTTTAACGACAAAATCAATTTCGCCTCCGTTGGAATGAAAATAAACTTCTTCATAGTGTTGTCTTAAATGTAGAAAAATAATGTTTTCTACCAGCCATCCGACATCCTTTGAAAAAGAAAAAGCAATCCGATTACGCAAACCAGTATCAACGGCATATGGTTTGAATCCTGCCCGCAGCATACTTTTTAAAGAAAAGGAAAACTTTTTTAGCTCAAATGTCAAATAACTTTCAAGAATTGCTGAAACGTAATTTTCAGTTTTGTCCTGACTTATGGTGAAGTTTTTTTTCAATTTGTTGATACTGGTAAGTCTTGCTGTATTGGTGAGAAGATAAACGGCAATATTTTGCAGATTATTTGTATCACGAACCTGATGCCTAGCGGCAATGTCGCGGTATAGGATATCTTCAAAATAATTTTTTAACAGAAGTCCTTTGTCGCTGTCATTTTGTTTTAGAATTACTTCAGGAAACCCTCCGTATTGCATGTATTTTAGAAATAAATTACGGAGAAGATCTTGTCGCTGAATGTAATCCAGAGGCATTTCGATTTTGATATCCTGAAACGAGAGGAATTCTTTAAAGGAAAGAGGGTATATCTCAAAAGAAATATGACGGCCTGTAAGTTTGGTGCCGATTTCCCGGCTTAACATTGTGGCTGATGAACCGGTTATGAATATTTTTACTTTTTCGGTTTCATTTCTTGCCCTAACCCAGCTTTCCCAGCCGGGGATGTTCTGTATCTCGTCCAGAAATAACCAGCATTTCCCCTCGGGTTTGACCTGTTCTCTGTATGTTCGGTATATTTGCTCAAGGAGTTCTATGGAATATTCGGATGCAAAAAGAGGTTCTTCCAGATTAATTAAAAGGATACTGGAGGGGTGAGTATCAATGGCGAGCAGATGCTGTATGACTTGTGCCATGAGGGTTGATTTGCCACAACGGCGCACCCCCTTCAGCGATAACTTCTTTGGAGTTCAGTTGTTGCAGGCATTGGGTAAGGGCATTTCGTTGTATGCCTGCCTCGATATTTCCAGTCACCCAAAAGCGATTGTAAGAGGATAGTATTTTTAAAAGTGTGGATGTTTGCATGTTGCACCGTAGTAATATTCTTTTTCTTAATTTAGCCACAGACGCACACAGACAGACACGGACGTTTTATAGACGCAAAAAAGTCCGGGGCTTGAAAGTGAGTGTTTTTCATATAGTTTGCCTTCTGATGTAGTTGATAGCTGTTGGATCATAGTTCATGCCATTTCTGTTTCTATAATATCAAGAAGATCGACAATGCTTAATGGCTTTGAAGACCTTACATTGTCTTTCTCTCCGAGATGCAGATGATGCGGGAAATCAGGCAGTGTTGGAAAATGTTCAGCATTATCCCATCTTTTTATTAATCGTTTTTGTTCTGTATCCATCAAACATTTTTTCCCTGCAAAAGCTGGATTCTTAGAAGGACTGTCTGACGCATGTCTATAAAGGAGATCCATTCCATATTATCCGCAGAATCATCCACTACTCCGGTATGAAATTTTTTAGCAAAGCTTTCAGAGTTCATCTCGTATTTAGTTTCAAGATCTTTTATTCTGGTTTCAAGTGGTTGCAGTTCACGTTTTAGGTTGGCAATCTCGAGTTTCATTAACTTATTGAGAGATTTTCCGACAAGATCACCTTTATATCCTTTCTGCAAAAGGGCTTCAAGGATGTGCAATTTATTTAAACTGGTAATGTCGGTTTGCATGGTAAACTCCCTTCACTCTTGAGTCTAAGTCTATGCGGGGTCTTTCACTGTGACAGTCTTCCCTCTATTTCTTCAATAATTGGGGAGCTCCTTATGTTGCGTAACTTCCATGGCCTTACCAGCAATAAGTCCAGGTGGCTGGTTTGCTCTGAGCAAAGTGATTATCCTTATATTATATCGGCCAGGCCGGAAAACTTGAATTTACCACAGATCCACACAGACAAACATGGACATTTTTTTATTCAAACTCTGAACGTAAAATTTCGCTTTGACGAATGATTGACATCAAGGTGCCGGTTTTAATTACCTTATGGTCTGGAATTGGAACTGTAATTGTGGTTCCTGGGATCTGTTTTTGCATAACAACATGATTTCAGCGTTGCCTTACCTGTTTAAATCCATGATGTGCAAGGATACGACAGACGTCCTTCCCTGACATTACTTTTAGTTTACCCAACAGCCACCACCACGTGGGTTATATGAATTTCTTCATGTAGTCGAGAAGTGATTTCATCCGCAGAAGCAGTTTCAAAAAATAAATCCAAGGCTTCTTTCAGGTTTTTTCTTGCCTCATCTACGGTATCACCTTGACTTGCAACATCTACTTCAGGGCATAACGCAACATAAACATTGTCTTCTTTTTCAATTATAGCAGTGAATTGTCTAGACATGTGTCACTTCTTATATTTATTTTTTTTATGATTACTTTTTCAATATCTGCTATTTCGTAGCAGATATTAATGCATAGTTTCATTATAACATTCCTTGCTGAAGTCAACCACAGACGCACACACCGAGTCAGGACGCAGGTCGTGCGTTAAGGCAGTTTATTTGCTTGTCCACGAATCTTGCTTTAGATGTCGGTAGCAGTCTCTTTATTGCGTTACTGCTTTTAATATCTGCCATTCAACCGCAGCCATGGTAACATGTCCTCATTTTCCTGCCTAAAACATGGTTTGATGCCTTGTACAGGATAGCGTCTGTATTCGACGATGGTAAAAGATCAGCCCTTTTGAGCTCGAGTAGTGAAAAAGGCAGGAGTTCCATAAATGCTGTTCTGCCTGCCAGAGATTGGCTTATTTCTGACAAAAGACCAAATTGTTGTGAGCCGGTCAGAATGTAGAGTCCCATGCGTCCGTCCATCAGCGTCAACAACTGACTGTAGATAAGAGAGAATTTCCGGACAACGTTGCACCTCGTCAAGGACTGCACTGTCAGGAAAACGTTTAAGGAATGATCGTGGGTCCTGACGAGATAGTCTCATTATAACGTTCTTGATCTTAAACTCAACCACAGACTAAGACAGACACGGACGTTTTTAGAGGGGGATTAAACTGAAGTTTTCCATGTCTTAATTCGAAAACCTATTGATATTGTTGATAAAACATCAAATTTCAGTTTGTCTGCACTTGGTACATTATAGATTAATGCTTAACAAGTCCAGTGCTTTCTGTTGTGACGGCGTGGGCCAGGTTATCTTATTAAACTGCTTTGTCCCGGCCAGCTTGAGTTTTATGCGATTTGCCTATTTCTATTGGATTTAAAGCAACTTCTCAATAATTGTGACTATGTAAAGTCAAAATAGAAATATCCTATTTTCATGTTTGAA
>JAADFJ010000103.1 GCA_013152955.1 Campylobacterota bacterium | reverse complement strand
GGTTATAATACAGAAAAATTTTAGATTTTGAAGGAGAGAAAGGTGAAGAAAGGAATACATCCGAAATATGAAGAGACTATCATAAAATGTGCCTGCGGAAATGAGGTATCTGTCAGATCAACAAAACAAAACGTTGTTGTTGATGTATGCAGCGCCTGTCATCCGTTTTATACAGGCAAACAGAAGCTAAGGGTAGTGGACGGAAATATCGAGAAGTTCAAAAAGAAATATAGCAAATAACAACAAGGTGAATTTTGTCGGAAGTCAAACTTATCAGCTTTTCTCCTGAACCTGAAACTCTTGTAACGAAAGCTGCTGATATCTGTTATGAAAAGCAGCTGGATTTTGAGACGGCTGCACCAAAACCGAAACTGATAAATATGGTTATGAAAATGGGGCATTTATCTATTTTGGAGCATGTTTCTTTTACATTTCTTGTTACAGGACTCTCCCGCGCAGCAAGCCACCAGCTTGTCAGACATAGAATTGCAAGCTATTCCCAAAGAAGCCAGCGCTATGTCGATGAGACAAATTTTAGATATGTAATGCCAGAGTCAATATCAAAAAATCCGGCGGCAGCCGACAAATTCAAAAACCTGCTGTCCCAAATAGCAGAGTTATACAAAGAATTTGTAAGCAGCGATATACCAAAAGAAGATGCGCGCTATATTCTGCCTAATGCCGCGGCAACAAGCATAATAGTTACTATGAATGCAAGAGAACTGATTCATTTTATAACGCTTAGAACCTGCTTAAGAGCTCAATGGGAAATAAGACAGATAGCGGAAAAAATGTTGGTGCTTGCACAAAACAAAGCGGAAACAATATTTGACAACGCCGGTCCGGTTTGCGTCAAGGGTCCATGCACAGAGGGCAAATTTACCTGCGGAAAGATAGAACAGGTGAGAAATCGGTATATGAACAGAAAGGAGTGAAAAAGGGCACGCTTTTCATAGTTGCCACGCCTATCGGCAACCTGGAAGATATATCAAAACGCGCAATCGATACTTTGAGCGCCGTCTATGCGATCTTCGCTGAAAGACCAAACTGGTCAAAAAAACTTCTCAATCATCTGAATATTCATAAAATGGTGCTTCAATATAGTGAAGCTACCAAAGAAAAAGGGGCGAAACGTATTATTGACCTGCTTAATGACGGAAAAGATGTTGCACTTATCTCTGATGCAGGTACACCGTTAATAAGCGACCCAGGTGCTTCACTTGTTCAAACGCTCAGAGAACTAAATTTTAATATTGCCGCAATTCCGGGTCCCTCGGCGTTAAGTGCCGCAGTTTCCGTATCCGGAATTACCGCGCCGTTTGCCTTTCTTGGATTTTTGCCGAGAAAAAAAGGCGAGATAATGCAGATTCTCAAAAAAATGGAGGAGTATGCGCTTACAGCCGTATTTTATGAATCTCCAAAAAGAATAACAGGAACATTGAATATTATTAAGGACAATTTTCCTGATGCAGAGCTGCATATATGTAAAGAATTGACAAAAATTAACGAAAACCACTATCAAGGCAGCGCAGAGGAGGTTCTTTCGGAGTTGGTAAATCCGGAAAAAGGGGAGTATACTTGTATTATAAGTATTGAAAAAAGGGAAAAAGATACCGATTTTAGAGAACTGGTACTAAAACTCAGCGACGCAGGTATCTCAAGAAAAGATATCGCAAAATGCATGAAAATTGTATATGGAATTAGAAAAAAGAGGATTTTTGAATGGATATCGTAGATATTGCAAAGAAGGAGCTTGAGAAATTAGCTGAGACGGAAAAAGAGATCTCTGCCATAGATTTTAAAGACAAAAAAAAGGTGAGTGCTCTTTACAGCCGTCAAAAACGACTGAATGAAATAAAAGATGCATACGATAACTATTTACGCAAAGCGGAAGAGATAAAAGAGAACGAATGTCTTCTCAAAGATCCGGAACTCCGGGAACTTGCCGGTGAAGAGATAGAGTCTCTAAGGAAGCAAAACAAAGCATTGGTACAAAAACTCAAACTGCTGCTAAAACCTGAAGATCCCAACGAAAACAAAGACATTGTTGTGGAGATAAGGGCCGGAACCGGCGGAGCCGAAGCGTCACTTTTTGTCGGAGATCTTTACAGAATGTACGATCGTTTTGCAACACAAATACACAATCTAAAGGTTGAACTGGTAAGCAGTTCACCGGTTGAAGGCGGCGGATACCGTGAGATTGTTGCATTTATAAAGGGAAAGTCGGCATGGTCTCTTTTTAGATACGAAATGGGAGTTCACAGGGTTCAGAGAATTCCCGTAACTGAGTCTCAGGGAAGAATACACACATCAACCGCTACAGTTGCCGTTCTGCCGCAGGTTGATCAGGAAGAGGTCAATATTGCCCCTGAGGACTTAAAAATAGATGTGTACAGATCAAGCGGACCCGGCGGTCAATGTGTAAACACAACCGATTCGGCGGTAAGAATAACTCATAGTCCAACGGGTATAGTAGTAACACAGCAGGATGAAAAATCTCAATTTAAAAATAAGGCTAAAGGAATGATGATTCTTCGCGCAAGGATTGCAGCTTATTATAAAAAGATTGAGGATGAGAAGCTGGCAAAAGAACGCAAGGAACAGGTTAAAACGGGCGACAGATCGTTTCGCATCAGAACATATAACTTCCCGCAAAACAGAGTCACCGATCATAGAATAGGGATCACCATTTATCATTTAGACGCAATAATGGATGGTGAGCTTGATCAGATTATCGGTCCTCTTCGAGTGGCAAATATATAAAATGAGTAAATTGAGAAAATCTCTAACAATTTCAAACGTTAAGATTGAAAGTCCGAATTTGCCGGTAAGACGCAAATTGCAGGTGCAGCTGGATATTGCCTGGGTTCGCATAAAGGAGACAATTGATTGAAGGCTCAGGATGATTGTTCATGGAACAACAGAGGCGACCTTAATTTAGCAATCTATCGCAGTATGAAATAAAAATAAAACCGATCTTAATGTTTGCAAAAACTGAGACCATTAGCAGTTCCATCGATAAAGCAAGCAAAATTCTTTCTTGTATAAGCCCAACCGCAAGACTGGATTCGGAAATTCTACTCTCTTTTATTCTCAAAAAAGAGAAATCGTGGCTTATAACACACAGAGAATATCTGTTGAATGCCGCCGAAGCAGAAGCATACAAAAAGGTTATACTCAGAAGAAAAGACCATGAACCGATAGCGTATATCACAAATAAAAAAGAGTTCATGGGGCTTGATTTTTATGTTGACAGATCTGTTTTGATTCCGAGACCGGAAACTGAAATCCTGGTTGAGAAGGCCTTGGACATCATAAAATCCGGTAATATACAATCGGTGCTTGAGATAGGAACCGGTTCGGGAATAATCAGCTGCTCGACAGCATATTATTCATCTCAAAAATTAAGCATAGAAGCTCTGGATATATCCGGTTCGGCTCTTGCTGTCGCAAAAAAAAACGCTTTCAGTCTGGGCTTGACAAAAAGTATAAATTTTTCTGAGATAGATATATTTGATTTTGAACCGAAAAAAAAATACGATCTAATTTTGACAAATCCTCCCTATGTCAAAGATTCGGAGATTATAGACGAATTGTCGTATGAACCGTTTAATGCACTTTCGGGAGGCAAAAACGGACTAAACTTTATAACTCTGCTTCTGCCTAAATTATCATTGCTGACCGATAACATCTGCCTTATGGAAATTGGAGAAGGCCAAGATAAATATCTAAAACACAATCAATTTTTTGAAACGGAATTCATCGAAGATCTTGCCGGAATTAACCGTGTAGCCATGCTAACTAATGTTACGTACTAAACGCAGTAGATGATGCTTTATCTTTTTGCCCTTCGGGTGGCAATATTAACGCATAATTGTTGTGTTAGTGTCCTTGAAACAGCCGGCTGCTCCTGCGTTACACTGCCTTGCACTTATACGCTACTATTGCCACTACAGCTGCGTTTGGTACGTAATATCAGTTACTAAGAAAGCTGACCAAATGAACTTATCGGCTTAATCAATATTATTGTCACCTCAGCACCTTTTTTTATGTCAGTTACACCTACCGGAACATCCATCAATGCAGTGTCGCCGACCATCCCTGTCAAAATTCCCGAGCCCTGTTTTTTTGTATCCGGTTTTACGGTAAAACCGTTTTCAATATTATAGTCCACTTTAACGCGAACCAGTTCTTCCCTTTTTGCTTTTTTTCTGTGAAACTCTTCTTTTAGTTCTGCCTTTACTCTTGGAAGTTCCGTACCGGAAAATCCGGCAAGCGCCCTAATCAATGGATATGCATAGAGAAGAAATCCAACCGTTGACGACACCGGGAAACCCGGAAGCCCAAACAGGTATCTATTGTTTTTATATTTACCGAAAAGAATCGGTTTGCCCGGCTTCTGAAGAACTCCATGAAAAATCACATCGACTCCAATTTCAGGCACCACCTTTTGTACAAAATCATAGTCTCCGGCCGAAACTCCCCCTGTAGTTATTACAAGATCCGACCGATCCAGTTCAGCTTTTATAATCCTGGCAGTTGCAGCCGGATCGTCTTTAAGCCGTCTGCAGACACTGAATTTAGCTCCTGCCTGTTTTACTAACCCGATCAATGTATAACTATTGCTGTCTCTTATTGCAAATCGTCCCGGCGATATATCGCCAAGCTCAAGAAGCTCATCTCCGGTTGGTATGATTGATACAACCGGAATTCTATAGACAAACAGATAAGATCTGTTAATTTCTGCAGCCATACCTATTTCTGCGGCTCCTATTGTTGTTCTCTTGCTTACCACAATCTCATCTTTTCTAAAATCCTCCCCCACAAAGCGAATATTCTTCCCGCTGCCGATAGGTTTTTTGAAAAGTATACTTTTTCCATTAATCTGAACATCCTCTCTCATAACAACCGCATCTGTCCCCTCAGGAACCGGAGCGCCCGTAAAAACAAGAATGGTCTCTCCATGCTTGAGAGCAGCTTCCGGTTCTGTTCCGGCTTTAATTGTGCCGGTAAGTGTAAGCTTTATACGATTTTTCTCAGTGGCATCTGCAATGTCGCCAGCACTTACAGCATAACCGTCCACCGCACTCACATCGACTTCAGGATGATCAAAGCCCGATTTCAAATTCTCAGCAAGCACCCTGCCGTATGCATCGGATATTAAAACCTTTTCTATGCCTATCGGCTTTACATCTTTCTTTACAAAATCTATTGCTTCTTTTATTGTTATAAGTTTCATTTTTTTTCCCATATGCTCTTCAACTCGTTCGTAACCCAACCGAATTTCGATTTTCTCTTGCCGATAATAGCTTTTATATCAGGTAAAGCACTTTTTGCAGCCTGAGCACCTCTCACTATACATAAATTCATAAAACTGAAATCAGCCCAATTTATCTTACCTACATCGGGTACTATAGTAATGTCAGCATCTCTGGACACAATAAACGAGAGCGTATCTTTAGTTATATCCGATGCTCTCATAAATATCTCCATCGCCGTTTTGAAGGTTTTGTTCTCAGATAAATCCTCTTTTATATCAGATGCGATAACAATGTCAGCTCCAAGCTTTCGCGCTGCGGAAATCGGAAGCTGATCCAGCCAGCCCCCATCGGCAAGAACCATCAACTCTCTCCTGACAGGAGGAAATATGCCCGGTATAGCTGATGATGCGGCAATTGCTCCTCTCAAACGACCTTCTTTTAATATCACTTCTTTTGCAGATACAAGATCAACTGCAACACATGCAAACGGAATTTTTGTTTCATTGAAATTGATATCATCTATAAAATGATCAATATTTGCCTGAAAATCATTCTTTGGAATAAACGATTCATTAGTTAAAGAAACATTTAAAAGCATACCTTTTTTTACAAAAGTACTTATTGTATCGAAAAAACCGTACCTCTCGTTTCTGCTTACCTGCTTGAAAAAGTTCATTCTAAGTTTCTTAAAGACAGGACCTTCGAAATAGCCCTTCATTTTTTTTCTTATATTGTCTGTTCCGCCGCTTGTAGCAAAAGCCGCCCCGATTAAAGCGCCTATACTGCATCCGACAATCAGATCGGGCATTATTCCTGCCCGTGTCAATGTCTCTATAACACCAATATGAGCCAAACCTCTTCCGGCTCCGCCTCCCAGCACCAAAGCAACCTTTTTCTTTGTCATAAAAACCCTCGTTTGATATCTGTTTATAAATTTCCGGAAATAATACCATGGAACACCTCTGTATAATTCATGAACAATCATTCTGAGTTCATCAAGGTATTCTATAGATTATCCAATTTTCAACATTAAACAATCGGTTTAAAAAATATCGCAAGATGCGATAGAAAGAAAGTCTTCATTGCCAAATCCCTCTTTTTTGCATCTTTTTACGTTACAGTCTTGCCGTTTTGAAACCGACTCATCGTATTTTCTTAAAATATAATACCTGCGATTATGTTCTGACATTTATTTAAAAAAATGCAGAACAATCAACATCACCATATTTTTCTTCCTTCGCGATGCGGGCATACAATATAATACTATAAGAAATATCGTTATTATTTCAAACATTGGTTAACATAAAAAATACTAACGGAGAAATTATAAAAATTGTTCTCAAGCGATTAGTAAATGTCAAAAATAAATTTCCGCATCATACATGCAGAAAAGTTAAAATTTCTAATTGACTTTGACGCATTTGACGTATATAAACCTGTTTGATAGAAATTACATCTATATAAGGCAGTGGAGTTTGCCTGAAATCGCTCTTTGAGAGCCGACGACTCCTGCAATAATTTATTTTACTGCAGGGAGTTGTTGAAAAAATGCTTTATCTTTTAAATGGTCTACAATTAGTTTATGTAGTTTTTCTGTCCCCTTTAATTATAGGCATATTTATTAAGCTCACGGAAAAATTCGAATCAAAAAAAGGACCGTCCATTTTTCAGCCTTATTATGATTTATACAAACTGTTCCACAAGCAGAGCGTTGTACCAAAAACCGCATCAGCTATATTTCAAATAGTTCCTTATGTGACATTTTCCATGTATCTTATTCTGACTCTCGTATTGCCTATCATTACTGCTTTTCCGCTGTCTTTCGGGCCTATTGTTGATTTTATAGGAGGCGGTCTTATCTTCGGAGCGATAGGAGTGCTGAAAAAAATAGCATCGCTGGACAGCAGAAGCAACTACTCCCACTTGGGAACATCAAGAACATCAAGCATAGGTGCATTATCCGAACCTATAATCATTTTGATATTTATAACATTCGGCGTTATCTCGCATACCAATAATCCGTATGTGGTAAACAATATTATGCAGACATCCTCTCAATGGTACTTTTCCTTAGTACACTGGTTTGTTGTCTTTGCATTTTTTATGGCTCTACTTATTGAAACCGGCAAATTACCTATAGAATCGCATTCAAACAATGAATTCGGCATGATAGACCAGGCAATAGAAATGGAATATTCCGGCAGTGAACTTGCATTTATGAAATGGGGCGGATACATAAAACAATTTTTGCTTATGAGTATATTCCTGAACGATTTTCTTATTCCATTTTGGGTGCCTATGAAAATCGGTTTAGGCAGTGTCTTAATCTACAGTTTTGTGCACCTGCTTAAAATGCTGAGTCTTGTTATTGTGTTTGCAGTAATCCAATCAACAGTTTCAAAATATAAACTGTTTAAAAACTTCGAATATGTAGCAGTGGCGTTTACTTTTGCGTTCTTAGCCATCCTGGTATATTTCACAACCGGAGGTTCTCTATGAAAGAAGCTTTTGTTATGGTTGGATTTCTTGAGATAACACTTGTAATTTTTATGCAGTGGCAGGTTTACCTAAAAAAGATAGTTACTACATTTTCTTTATCATCGTATGCTATTTCAATCTTTCTTTTTGTTGACGGTGCTGTTCTGAATAATACCAATCTGCTTGTACTATCCGCCCTTACGGCTGCTGTCAGAGGATTTTTTATTCCCTCTTTTATAAGAAAAAAGTTTAGAAAAGAGGATTATCTTGAGCGGGAAATAAAATCTGTTGTGCCTACGGCTATGTCTGTAGTGTTATCCCTTTTCTTTGTTGTTGTAGGTTATATTGTTTACCACGCCACGCTTTATAATTCAGTAGGCTTGCCGGGCGGTTCCATTCCCATAGCACTGCTGTTTCAAGGTATATTTCTAATTATGTCCCGCAACAATGCATTTGTTCAGTTAATAGGGTACATGGTTATGGAAAATAGCTTATTTTTATTTGGCGGATATCTGTTTCCCGAGCTGCCACTTGTTATAGAAGGCGGCATTCTTCTGGATCTAAATTCTTCTGGATCTAATAGGAATAGTTATGATTTCCGGCATTATTATGAGACTTAGAGAAGAAAATGTTTCAAATATTGTAGATGAATTTAAGGAATTCAAGGGGTAACTTATGTTTTTATACTACCTTCCGCTTATTGTTACGGTTTTGGCTGCTGCAATATGCTTTGTCGCTAATGACAAAATATCAAAAATATCGACACTGGCATCAGCTTCCGTAAGCATAATATTTTCTTTGTATATATGGGTTTTAAACAACGTATCAACGCAGTTTTTATATATAGATGCCATCTCAAAAATAATGCTCGTTACTATTTCTATTATTTATCTAACAACAGCTATTTTCAGCGGCAGTTATTTCAAGCATATATCAAAACCGCTTTTGAAAAAAAATCTGTACTGGGCTTTTTTAAATCTATTTGTGCTGAGCATGTTCTTCAGTGTCATGGTCAACAACTTAGGTTTAATCTGGATCGGTATAGAAGCTACGACAATAACAAGCGCACTGCTTGTTGCAATAGACAACAACTTCGCATCCATTGAAGCATCCTGGCGGTATATTATTATCGTTTCTGTCGGTCTTGTTATTTCACTCGTTGGTATAATTTTTATATACGACCAGACGCATACGCTGAATATTGCAGTTATGCTGAAAAACCATGTGAGCGAGAGCAGAATAATCTTAATAGGATCTGCTATGGCTATTGTGGGTTTCGGCACAAAAGCAGGCATATTCCCTATGCACACATGGCTTCCGGATGTTCACGGAAGGTCCATCGCGCCTGTCAGCGCCATCTTTTCATCTGTGCTTTTGCCATCCGCTCTATTTGGAATAATACGAATATCTCAAATTATACCGTTTGAAGATATTAAACAATTTATGTTTATTTTGGGTATTTTGACTATTCTGTTTGCATCGATATTTATGATCAATCAAAAGTATTATAAAAGAATGTTTGCCTATTCTTCGATGGAAAATATGGGTATGATTTTGATAGGTGTATCGCTTGGAAAGGCCGGCTTGCTCGGTGCTATGATACTTTTAGTATCGCATGCATTTGCCAAATCATCGGTTTTTTATTTAACGGGCAATATACTTAGCGTGTATAAGACAAGAAAAACTGCTCATGTTCACTCACTTGTCAAAAATATGCCGTATACTGCATACGGATTAATCTTATCATCGCTGGCTGTAACGGGCGCTCCTCCGTTTGCCGTATTTATAGGTGAATTTTTTATAATCTCGGCTGTTTATCGTATATATGGATTTGCCTATACAATTATTATACTTCTTGCTCTGTTGACAGCTTTTCTTTCTATAAACTATAAGGTTGCCAAAATGTCGTTTTCCGAAAGAAACTCTACCCAAAAAACAAAGGACGAATGGGTAAGCGCACTGATACCTTTGATCAATCTTACTCTGTCGTTTTGTGTTTTATTTGCAATACCGGCAATCAATAACATTTTGAAGGGGATTACAGGATGAGACTGCTTGGCGTTTTCGAAAAGGATTCAAAAGAGCTGTTGATTCTGCAGGACAGAAATCAACTTTCCCTTGAGAATATCAATGATGTAAAAGAGGATTTTGCAAATTACACTATGCTCAAAAATAGAGATAAACATATAGGTTCTAAAGCAGTTAAAGGAAACGGAGTATTCAACTTCAGATACGGTCCGGTAACAGGCGGTGTCGGTGACGCCGGCGTATTCAATATATATACATACGGAGAAAGAATTTTATCTGTTGATATTGATCCGGGGTATAAAAAAAGAAATATAGAAATATTAATTAAAAATACCGCATTGCACCAAGCTGTAAATTGGAGTGAGAATGTATGCTCAAACTTTGCTTTCTCGCACTCCTGTGCTTTTTTAAGAGCCGTTGAAAAAGCAGGCAATTTCAGGTCCGACGAGGTTACTCAAAGAATAAGAATTATAGGCATTGAACTGGAAAGAATATATAATCATCTGCATGTCATATCCCGTCTTTCAAAAGGAGCCTCCCAAAATGTCCTGGCTTCTCATTTGGAAGGACTTTTTGAAGAAGCACTGAGAACAAATAATCTGTTTTCAAACTCAAGATTTTTAAAGCATACAAACGGTTTGTTTATAGATAAAAACAACTTTAAAAAATTGGATGAAGTTGCTTTGAAGGTTAAGAATGTAGAAGAAAAATTTAGAGAGCTGTACGAGCATAGTCTCGCAAGCTGGAATTTTATAGACAGACTTTATAAAACTGCCATGTTGGATCAAAAAAAGGCTTTGGAAATAGGCGTTACAGGCCCTACTCTCAGGGCTGCCGGACGCAGAGAAGATTTAAGAGTGTATGAAAAATTTTACGACAACTTTAAGATTATAACAAAAGATAAAGGTGATGTGCTTGCAAGGATGCAGGTTAGAGCAGAAGAGACAATGTTATCATGCGATATGGTGATAAATCAAATAGATAAAATCAAAAAAATGCGGCAAAATCATAACAAAATAGATGAGTCTTCCATTTCAGGCTTTGGTATGGGATATTGCGAGTCTCCAAGCGGTCTTGTTCTCTATTCTGTGAATATGAACAAAGGCATTGTTCAGGATGTTTATATTTCAACACCGTCTGTTTTCGGATTTAAGGCATTTGCCGATTCTTTTGTCGGTTATATTCTTACGGATTTTAGTTTCTCGTTTGATTCTTTCGGTATAAATTTTGCGGATTGCGCAAGGTAGGGGTGCTGTTATGAAATCATGGGCGTTATACGGAATAACAAGAAAACTAACGGAACCGTTTAAAAAGTTAGAGGAAAATACAAAAAAGATGGATAAAATATTCAGCAAATCTTTGAATATATATCCTATAGATGTAGGCAACAACGGGGATTTGAATTTTGAAATGGCGGCACTTGCAACACCCCAATATAATATACACAGATTTGGAATATTCTTTGCAGACTCACCGAGACACGCAGATGTTTTGCTTATTTTGGGAAGATGTTCTGAAAAGATGATTGAACCGCTAAAGGAAACGGTAAATCAACTACCTGAACCGTTCAGCATCATAATAGTAGAAGACGGAACTGATTTCGGCATAAGTGCAAGAAATCTGGATCTTCCAAATGTTATAGCTTATTACGACAAAAAACTTGAAGCAGGTGAGATATTGTCTGTTCTTCTAAACATAACAGGAGACAGAAAATGATATATACCATCATAGGTTTGTATATCTTAGGTTCGTTTACAGGATTCATAGGCAGAAAAATAAGTTATTCGATGGCCATAATTGCTTCTGTTTTCTCTTTTATTGCGGGGTTTGAAGCTAAGTTTACGGGGAATACCTTATCGGCCGTATTCAGTTTTTTGCCCGGCATAACTGTCGGAATCAATATAGATAGTCTGAGCGGTTTATTCTTGATGATAGCTGCAATATCATGGACGGCCGTATCGATATTTTCTCTGGATTTCGGAAATAACTACAGAAAAAGAATGGCCGTATTTTTAAATTTATCTATGCTGGGAATGTTTTTGATACTTACAGCCTATGATGCACTGACGTTCTTAAGCGGATGGGAAATAATGACAATTGCATCTTATTTTCTAATAACAGAGCATGAAGGTGCGTACAAAGAGGCTTTTCAATTCTTAGCTTTCAGTGAATTATCGACAATAGGACTTATCTTGGCTTTTGTGGGACTAAACGCCTCAGACGGCTCATTCGCATTAACAAAAATACATTCGAACAGTGTTGTATTTTTAGTATTTGCATCTTTGGCTTTTATTATAAAGATGGGCATAGTGCCATTCCATACATGGCTTAAAGAAGCGCATTCAAAGGCACCTTCAAATGCATCCGCTCTTTTGAGTGCGCCTGTTACGCTTATGGGTGTGTACGGTCTCGTAAGAGTTATAAACATAACAGGATACACTCATGTATGGGGATTATTGGCGATAATATTTGGAAGTATATCGGCTTTTTGGGGAGCGATGGAAGCGGCAGCCGCCAAGGGTCTAAAAGTTCTGCCTGCATATTCAACCGTCGAAAACAACGGAATGATACTTGCAGCTCTTGGTTTATCTGCAGTCGCATATTCGTTCTCAACAAAATCAACCCTGTATGAATTTGCATTTCTAACAGCTGTTGTCTTATCCATAACGCACACCATAGCAAAAACGCTCCTATTTCTGTCCATAGGACAGGCAAAAGAGCAACTCCATGCAGAAAACATAGATAATGTTCGCGGCATACACAAAAGTGTCGGGAAGATTCCGGCTTTGGGTATTTTGGTCTCCGGTTTATCATTCAGTGCTTTTCCGGCACTCTTAGGATATGTGGCAGAATGGATGCTGCTTGAATCTATTTTTCAGTCTTACCAGTTCTCCAGCATCCTGGATAGGGTTGTAAGTTCAACAGGCGGAGTACTGCTGTCATTAGCCATGGGATTTGCATCATTTTCGATGATCAAACTTATAGGGTATTCTGCCTTGGGTTACCACCATGAAAAAAAAGCCGAACCTATGCCGACGTTTTTTATGAATACGGCTGAACTGTTTTTGATAATCATGATATTTGGAATAAGTTTTTTTGCCTCATATCTATTCCTGGGGCTCGGTTATTCAAAGTTCGTTATAGGCGCTCTCGGTGTACCGCAGGGATGGCTTCTGGCAAGCGCAAAGCCTGTATTCGGTGTGATATCGCCTGCGTTCTTTGTGTTGGTTATTACCGCTTTGTCTGTCGTTCCATTTTTTGTCTATTTTAGAAATAAGTCGACGACAAAAAAAGTTACTTCATGGAACGGCGGTTTGGCATTAAAGGAAGAAGAATATTTCACGGCAAATGCATTTTCGTTTACCATCGAACATATATTGAGATTTATATATATGACGAAAGAAAAAGTAAATAAAAACAGATCCTATGTCGTAGTCAGTGATGTTTTTGAATCTTTCTATAAATATATAGTAACGTTTATCAAGAAAATAAGCTATTCCATAAGTATATTTGTCATGAACGGTAAAGTATATTTCTATATTTTATATATTCTTATTATGTTCATTCTTATTTTTGTAGTATTTGGGGAAATGTTTGCTTAATTGCTTATTATGGATAAGGATACCCCAAAGACGGCAAGTTTAATCAGTCTCAGACCATATTGGTATTAATTGGTTGCGAACAGAAAAGTAAGAGATAGATTCAACAAAGCGGTTCTTCAGCAAAAGTTTCCCGGAAGCAGCGAAAAATTGACAAATAAATTTTCCTTACTATAATATTAATTAGTATTTTAATGGGAGGTGTAACATGTTTAAAATACGATTTTTGTTTTTTTCATCGCTAATGTTTATTTTGATATTTTCGGCTACCTCGACTTTTGGAAAAAATATTCCGAGTGTTATCAAAATAGGAACACTGTATGCATCAACCGGTCCATTCGCAAAAGCATCGGAGTCTCAATTTAAAGGATTAAAGTTTTGGGTTCATAATGTAAATAGTAAGGGCGGAGTTTTTGTTAAAGCGTTTAAGAAGAAAATTCCTATTAAACTTATAGCCTACAATGACCAAAGTTCTACCGCAACGGCTGCTGCTATGTACAATCAACTTATAACACAGGACCATGCAAATATCCTTGTTGCGGATTTCGGCTCTGTATTAACTTCTGTGGCCGTACCACTGGCAAAGGAGCACAGAAGGCTGCTTTTTGATGTAACCGGTACAGGTGCAAAGTTTTTTACACCCGACAACCCGTATGTAGTATTAACCAGTTTGCCGACATCGGGCAGATGGCCATATACTCTCGCTGATTTTATAATTAAACACAAGATCAATAAAATTGCCATTATTTATTCATCCAACGATTTTGATCAATCGCAGGCTATAACATTACACAATAAACTTCGAAAGGCCGGAATTAATATCGTTTATTATAATGCCGTTCCATCGAGCACATCCAACTATGCCGTGTTGCTTCACAGTATAAAAGCCAAAAATCCTAATGCCGTTATAGAATTTGGATATCCCAATAATGACATAGCGTTTTTGCAAAATTTAGGCTCAAGCGGTTTAAAATTTAATATGGTATTTACGGTTTTTCCGGGACAATTATTTAAGCTTCTAAAAAGCAACGTGGGCGAGCAAGGTTTAGCGTACACATACACATATCCAACCCCACCGCTTTTAAGATACAATAAAGTTAATTTAGGCGTGGGCATAGACGAATTTGAACATGCGTTTAAAGCATATTCAGGGCAATCTCCGAACTTTTTAAACGTCGCAGGTTATAATGTCGGCTTGATAATTAAAAAGACGTTAGAGACGGCAAATCGATATAATCAGCTTTCATTTAGAAAAGCCATAAGTAAATTTTCAGGAAAAGTGTTTACATTAAATGGTTTATTTATGGTTAATAAAAAAGGTGCGCAAATTGGTGAAATGCTGCCTATTGCACAATTTGTGATGAAAAACAGCAAATTGAAAATGAATATAGTGTATCCTGAAAAGATGCAGACTGCCAATGCCGTTTATCCGGCACCTTAAAAATTATTTAAGAGGGGCGCTAAACTCTACATAGCGCCCTTAAGTCTATTCTGTTACAGGGAGCAGTAAATAAAGTTATATGTTTGAATATACTGTTTTAGCCGGCATAATGTACGGTTTGTATTTTGGCCTTGTGGGCATTGGGTTAAATTTAATATTCGGCGTTATGCGTATGATAAATTTAGCACATGGAGACTTCATTATGCTCGGTGCATTTTTAGCATATTGGCTTTTTCATCTTTTTGGTATAAATCCTCTGTTTGTTATTGCAATATCGTGCGTTGTGTTTCTATTTTTAGGTATTGCATTTTACTATATTTTTGTGCCGCGATTGTTAAAATCAAAAGATCCGGAGATGCTTTCCTTTATATTGTTTTTCGGACTTTCACAAGTAATTGAAGCAATTATTATTTTGTCATTCGGCAATAATCAACGTTCCATACCATCGAATACCTTTGGGCATTCTACTTTTTCCATTTTTGGTAACCGATTTCCGATATCCTGGCTTATTGTTACCATAGTTGCAATAGTCGTTTTCATAGCAGTATATTGGTATTTTTATCATACAAAACTAGGTTATGCCACAAGAGCAATAATGGCAAGCAGAGATGAATCTTTAGTCAGCGGCATAAATGTTAACAGGGTTTCTGCTTTTGCATTTGGCATAGGCCTTATATTGGCATCCATTGCAGGTATTTTCAGCTTTTTTATGATGGGTGCTGCGTATCCTTCTATGGGGACAAACTTAACGGTAATTTCTTTTGCAATAATAGTGCTCGGCTCATTGGGCAATCCAATGGGTACTATTATAGGAGGCCTTATATACGGTCTTGCTATAATGTTTATGCAAACATATTTATCATCATGGTCAAATCTTTTACCATATCTTCTGTTGATAGCTGTAATGTTGTTTAAACCGGAGGGATTAATAGGAAAAACGGTGCGCAGTGCTTAAAAAACGAATAGGTAGTTTTGGTATAATACTGATTATTGCATTAATTTTTATATTTCTGCCCTTTGTTTATAATAATCAGTCTTTTTTGTTTAATATGATGCTTTATATAGCACTTGCCGAAGGTTTAAATATAATATACGGTTTTACAGGTTACTTGCCATTTGGGTATGTCGGCTTTTTTGGAGCAGGTGCTTACAGTGCATCACTTGCCATTCTTTTTTTACATTTTCCACCGCTCTTATCTATATTTATTGGTGGCATGGGTGCGTTGCTTGTAGGAGTTGTTCTTATGCCGCTGCTGAAACTTTCAGGTGCATATTTCGCGATAGCAAATTTAGCAGCTTCTCAGGCTTTGTATTATATAGTGGCAAATCCCAATTTAGAAAGTATTACACATGGCCCTTATGGAATAAGCCTGGCTTCTGTTTATAACCCCCATGCAAGTTATTATACTATGCTTGCTGTTTTGGTGCTCTCTATGATAATTGTACTTTTTATCCGTACATCGAATTTCGGATTATCACTCCTTGCAATAAAAGAAGATCGCATTACGGCATCACTCGCAGGTGTAAATGTTGCAAAGGCAAGAGCGATTGCATGGGGCTTAAGTGCATTTATTGCGGGATTATCAGGTGCAAGTTTTGCATGGTATGTATCCGTTTTTTATCCAGGCACGGTATTTAGCTTAAATATAAGCGTGATTGTAATAGTTTTTGCCTTGTTCGGCGGAATAGGAACAATCGCAGGGCCTCTCGTTGGCTCACTTATTTTATACAGCTTTTACAATTTCATAGGCATATCTACTCCTCAATATTTCCAGTTGCTTTACGGAATACTAATAATAGTATTGGTACTGTTCCTGCCCGACGGTATAACATCTATCCTGCAGAAAAGAAAAATATATGTCCCTTAATAATCTTATGTTAAATGTCGAAGGGCTTATAAAGGAATTTGGGAATTTTAGAGCACTTGACGGCGCAGATATATCTGTGAAAGAAGGCAAAATTTTAGGATTAGCCGGACCGAACGGTTCAGGCAAAACAACGTTTATAAATGTTGTTTCCGGGGTTTATAAACCCAACGGCGGTAAAATATTTTTTAATGGTAAATCCATATATAAGTTAGAACCGCATAAAATTGTTCATTTGGGTCTTAACAGAACATTTCAGGTTCCTAAACCATTATCAGGATTAACAGTGGAACAAAATGTTAAGGTAGCTGCGGTATACGGTTCGAAAGAGGGCAATACAAAAGATAAAATAAATAGCGCACTAAGCAGCGTTGAATTGGATAATGTGAAACATAAAGAAGCATCAAGCCTCACATCTGCTCAACAAAAATTATTAGGCCTTGCAAGAGCTTTAGCTACAAATCCAAAAATGCTTCTCATCGATGAAATAGCTGCAGGATTAAATCAGCATGAACTGAAACGGATCGCAGACATGCTTATCAAACTCAATAAATTTGGAATAACGATGATTGTGGTTGAGCATTTGATGAGTTTTTTAGATATACTCACCGATGATGTTGTTGTTATGAATGCAGGCGTTAATCTATTCAGGGGTTCAATAAAAGAAGCTTCCATGAACGAAAAAGTCGTTGAGGTTTTTTTGGGGAGATAATGTGCAGGAATTATTAGAAATATCAAACTTAGAAGCAGGGTACGGTTTGATTAAGGTTTTATGGGGCGCAAATTTAGCGGTTAAACAGAATGAGTGCGTCGTGCTGTTAGGTGTTAACGGCGCAGGAAAAACAACATTACTCAAAACAGTGGTGGGGCTGTTAAAAGTATGGAAAGGTAAAGTAACTTTTGATTCAAATGATATAACATATTTAAGACCCGACATAAGAATAGCAAATGGCATAGCTTATATGTCTGAGCTTGCAATATTCCCAAATCTTACAGTTGAAGAAAACTTAAAATTGGGCGGATATTTTAAAGGTGATAAGGAAAATAAAAAACGTATGGAAAAGCTGTATCAATACTTTCCCGACTTAAAGGAATATAAACATAAAATGGGTGGTTCTCTGAGCGGAGGACAGCGTAAGATGCTTGGAGTAGCGAAAACACTTATGTCTAACCCAAAACTGGTCATCATGGATGAGCCGTCAAGCGGACTATCTCCTAAATTTGTTAAGAGGGTAATTGAAGTGCTGAATATGTTTCATGAAGAAGAAAAAGTCGCTATGCTTATAGCAGAACAGAATATTTCATTTTTAGATTTTGCTGAAAAAACATATATATTAGACGGAGGTAAAATAATATTTGAGGGCAGTGTTAGTGAGCTGAAATCAAATAACATTATAAGAGAAGCGTATTTTGGTATTACTCATTAAGAAACCACTGATTTCCTCAGATGAATAATCGTCAAAAATCTATCAAAATTAGTCAGCACTTCTGTTTTTGAATATCAGGTAAAGCATAAGCGTAGTGATCGCAAGTAAAAATCCTATCGTATTGGCAATTATTATTATAAAATCATCACGCAAGATACCGTAGATAACCCAGAGCAGCAATCCTGCTGCAATCTGAACCACCATTATCGCACTTACTCCATCGGTTTTGCGCGTTCTGAGCAGCTTGATAATTTGAGGAACAAAACCGAATGTTGTTAAAAGGGCAGCAACAATACCAATAGGCGTCGCAAAGCTCATACCGACAAGTCCAAGTCAGTCTGCAAATCTTTAGATTGCTTTTCATCTAAAAGTCTGAAAAATTCTGCTTCATCAATAATAGAAATACCGAGTTTTTTTGCCTTTGCAAGTTTACTCCCTGAATTCTTGCCGGCTACAAGAAAATCTACTTTGCTGCTCAAACTTTTGGCAACACCCCAGCCTTTTTTTTCTGCAAGCTCGGCAGCTTCGGATCTTGAAAGCGAAAGGGTGCCTGTAAAAACGCACAGTTTTTTTTGTTTTTTGATGGATCTTATAGGTTTGACTCCTGCTGCAAGCAACCGCTCGATTTTCTTTTTAGTCCTTTCATTGTGAAAAAATCTGTAGATATCACCAGCAGTTTTTTCACCTATCTGATCAATTCTTTCCAGTTCTTCTTTTGATATGGCAAAAAGCTCCTCAAGGCTGAATTCGGATTCAAGAATTTTAGCAGTCTGCGTTCCGACAGAGTCTATTCCTATAGCATAAAGAAATTTGTCAAGAGGAATTCTTTTGCTTTTTTGTATATTATTTACTATGTTTGTCGCCAGTTTCTCCTTTATTCCGGGAAGCTTTTTAAGTCTTTCAACATCAAGTTCGTATAGATCAGCCTCATCGGTTATTATACCTGAGCTTAAAAGTTTGATTATTATCTCATCACCGAGTCCATCAATATTTGCGCCCCCTCGTGAAACATAATGAATAATCGATTCGGATATCTTTTTAGGACAGTTCTGATTAATACATTTAAGATATGCCTGCTCTTCTATTAATTTATTATGACAGACCGGACAATACTCCGGCGGCATGATATCCTTTTGACTTCCGTCTCGTCTCTCAGTAATCACCTTTGTAATCTCAGGAATAACATCTCCGGCGCGTCTGATAAAAACCCAATCGCCTATTTTTATATCTTTATTTTTTACCTCCCGCCAGGTATGTAAACTTGCCCTTCTGATGATAACTCCGCCTATGTTAACTTCTTTAAGTATCGCCACAGGCG
Organism: Campylobacterota bacterium; assembly: GCA_013152955.1. Lineage (GTDB taxonomy): Bacteria > Campylobacterota_A > Desulfurellia > JAADFJ01 > JAADFJ01 > JAADFJ01. The sequence goes on along the minus strand of JAADFJ010000103.1, from coordinate 694 downwards.
TTATTATACCGGTTCTTCCAACACTTGATTCTATATCCAGAATTTTTGTACTCTTTTCTATCGCGGGAAACTTAAATGCAATCGCCCATCTCGGGTTTTTGGCTGTATATCCAAGCAGATTCTGCAATTTCAGATCATTGACTTTGATAACCGCACCATCTATTTCGTATTCAAGGCGATCTCTGGCCTCATAAATCAGATTCTTTTTCTCAATCAGATCATCTATTCCTAAAGCTATTGAATTCAGATCGGATACGTAGAACCTGAATTTCCTGAGAAGCAGTAAGATTTCGTTTTGAGATTCAGGCATTTGGTCAATCTCTCTTATAGAATAAGCAAAAAATAACAGACGACGTTTTGCGGTTATCTTTGGATCGAGTTGTCTTATACTTCCGGCAGCAGCATTACGCGGATTGGCAAACGGTTCCAACCCCTTCATGCGTCTTTCTCTGTTTATTTTGTTAAAGCCTTTTTTTGAAAGTATAATTTCTCCCTGAACCTCCAGCAAATCGGGAACATCGCCCTCAAGTATAAGCGGAACGCTTCTAATAGTTTTGACATTGGCAGTGATATCCTCACCTATAAACCCGTCACCTCTTGTTGCAGCCTGAATGAGTACCCCTTTTTCATATCTTATTGCAGCGGTCAAACCATCAAATTTCGGTTCTACGCTATAGGCGATATCATTTGTTCC
>JAADFJ010000102.1:40728-89774 GCA_013152955.1 Campylobacterota bacterium | reverse complement strand
CTTGGAGAAGTTATTGATGTCGCAGTGCATTTTCTTGACAATGTAATCGATATGAACAGATATCCGTTAAAGCAGATTGGTGAAACGACGAAAAAATATAGAAAAATAGGACTCGGCGTTATGGGATTTGCGGATATGCTTATAAAGATGGATATTGCTTATAACTCCGATGAAGCTATTGTTCAAGCTGAAAATATTATGAGATTTGTAGATGAAAGATCCAAAAAAGCCTCTGCGGTACTGGCGGAAATAAGAGGGGCATTTCCTGAATGGAAAAATTCGAAGTGGAAAAAAGCAGGTGTAAAGTTGAGAAACGCAACTACAACTACTATCGCTCCTACTGGAACAATCTCAATGATAGCTGATACATCAAGCGGAATAGAACCTAATTTTTCTCTTGCTTATGCTAAAAATGTACTGGATGGAAAAAAGCTTTACTATGTGAATAAATATTTAAAGAAGGCGTTGGGAAAACTATATTCGGAATCGCTTCTTGATAAAATAATTGTTGAAGGGCTTCAGAATATAGACATTATACCCGAAAAGATTAAAAAGGTTTTTGTAACATCTGCCGATTGCTCGGTTGAAAATCATATAAAAATACAGGCGGCATTTCAAAAATATGTTGATAATGCGGTTTCCAAGACAATCAATATGCCCAATAAAGCTACAGTTGAGGATGTAAAACAGGCATATCTTCTTGCTTATAATTCCGGATGCAAAGGGCTGACCGTATATAGGGATGGTTCAAGAAGCGTGCAGGTACTCAGCAGCAAAGAGAGCGATTCAACCAAGACAAAGCCGATTGAAAGAGAAAATATTCTTAACGGATTTACCGAAAAGCTTAAAACAGGAAGAGGATCGTTATATGTGACGGTTAATGTTGATAAAAGCGGTACACCGATTGAGATTTTTACAAATATCGGGAAGTCGGGCGGAGATACTGCAGCATTGTCTGAAGCGATTGGAAGGCTGATATCTATCGCTCTTCAGAATGGAGTTTCACTTGATAAGATTGTTATGACATTGATGAATATAACCGGTGCTCAGTCTGTTTGGGATAACGGAAGACTTATAAAATCGGTGCCGGATGCAATTGCCAAAGTGCTTAAGGCTCACTTTCTTAACGGAAAAATGATGGAAGACGGAAAGCTGCTGCATGAGGAATGTCCCGAATGCGGAGGGACGCTTGAGTTTCTTGAAGGGTGTGCGGTATGCAGATCATGCGGATTTTCAAGATGCAGCTGAGTGATACGGATAATCAGCTTAGCGAGCTTTTGCGCGGAAGTGTTGATGTTGTTGAGAGAGCAGAACTAGAGAACAGACTCAAAAGATCAGCAGAATCGAAGATTCCGCTTGTCGTAAAAGCCGGTTTTGATCCTACTGCACCTGATCTTCATCTTGGCCATACCGTATTGCTTAATAAACTTCATCAGTTTCAAAAATTTGGACACAGGGTTATCTTTGTTGTGGGAGATTTTACTGCGCGCATAGGTGATCCTACCGGAAAGAGCGGCTTAAGACCGCCATTATCGGAAGATCTGATTAAGCAGAATGCCGAAACATATACACAGCAGGCATACAAGATTCTTGATCCGGATAAAACGGAAGTAAAATATAATAGCAGTTGGCTTGGAATATTATCCTCAAAGGATATAATAAACTTAATGACAAGTATGACTGTTTCCAGAATGCTTGAACGAGATGATTTTAAAAGGCGATTTAGAAGCGAAAAGGCAATCTATCTGCATGAGATGCTTTATCCTCTTCTTCAGGGATATGATTCTGTTGCAATAAAAGCGGATATAGAATTGGGAGGAACCGATCAGCTTTTCAATCTTCTTGTGGGCAGATCCCTTCAAAAATTACATAATCAGAAGCCTCAAATTGTAATGACTTTACCGCTTTTGGAAGGAACGGACGGCAAAAACAAGATGAGTAAATCACTTGGCAATTATATAGGAATAACCGAGGATCCGAATACTCAATTCGGCAAAACAATGTCAATTCCGGATGAAATAATGTGGAGATATTTCACGCTTGTAAGCAGTTTTGACGGTAACCGTATTTCTGAGCTTAAATCTGATGTTGCAAATGATAAAATTGGTATGAAGGAGGCAAAAGAGACGCTTGCCTCTGATATTGTCGAGCGATTTTGGGGTAAAGATAAAGCGCATGATGCCAAGCTTTATTTCAATCAGCTTTTTTCAAAGGGACAAATACCAGAGGATATAGAGCAAGTAGATATCAAATTTGATGCCGATCTGGAGCTTGCAACATTGCTGAGAGATGTTGGATTGGTAAAAAGCCGCAGTGAAGCAAAAAGAAAAATAAGAGAAGGCGCTGTTCGGATAGACGGTAATAAAATAGAACTGCTTCCCAAAACCGCCCAGACCATCGTAATCAAGCTGGGGAAAAAAATTATTAAGGTAAATTTTGTTTAAGGAGGCCGGTTGGGCATTCTTTTAGCAATCGATATTGGCAACAGCAATACGGTTGTTGGGTTGTTTGAAGATGATAATCTTAAATTGACAGTAAGATGGCAAACCGATATAGCTGAAACCGAAGACGAGCTTCAGATGAAGTTCAGCTATCTTGTCAGTAAATATAATATAGGGCATGTGGATGGTGCTATTATAGGAAGCGTAGTACCTGATGCTGAAGTAACTCTCAGCCGCGCGGTCGGTGATTTTTTTTCAATCGAAAAACCTATGATTGTAAAACCGGGCATAAAAACCGGTATAAAAATTTTGTATGATGATCCTAAAGAGGTTGGTGCAGATAGAATTCTTAATGCTGTAGCAATCTTCAGCGAATTTCACAAACCATCGATTGTTGTAGATTTCGGTACAGCTATAACCTTTGATATTGTTTCAGGGACCGGTGATTATCTCGGTGGAATTATTGCTCCCGGTATACATATTGCAAGTTTTGCTCTGTTCTCTAAAACAGCAAAACTGCCTCATGTATCATTTGGTCCGCCTGCATCAATAGTGGGAAAAAATACAATTGACAGCATTAAATCAGGACTTTACTATGGTTACGGAGCTATGATTGACGGTTTGATAGAAAGGGTTATCGAAGACCTGAATTTTGGTCAGTGCATAGTGGCATCTACCGGAGGTCAGGCCGGAATATTCTCCGATTGTTCCAAAATGATAAAATATGACAGGCCGAATCTGACATTGATCGGCTTAAAAATCTTGTACGAACGTAACAGGTAAAATTTTTATATGTCTAAAAAACTAAAAATTGTTGTTGTCGGGACGGGAGCATGGGGTAACGCTATTGCAAAACTTTTATACAAAAAATTCCAATTACAGGAAAACAAAATTTTTCTGCTTGCCAGATCAAAAGATAGACTTCAGAATATAGTCAAAAAAATCGGTTATGACACTGGTTTTTGTAGTATACTTACTGCAAATAATATGATTTTGGAAGATGCCGATGCTGTAATTCTGGCAATCCCGACGATATATCTGAAGCATACTGCAGATAAACTCAGGCATCTCATTGCAGACAAGCCGATTTTAAATACATCTAAAGGCATAGAAAAAGGATTTTATTTTGCGCATGACATACTGTCCGAATCTATTGCCCTGCCGTTTGAGCGGTTTTGCCAGCTGTCCGGTCCAAATTTTGCACAGGAGGTATCAATTTTTCTTCCCACTGCATCGGTGGTAGCTTCAAAAAATGAACGTCTCGCAATTTTTTTTCAGGAAATACTTTCATGCGAGTCGTTTCGGGTTTACAGGTCGGGCGATCCGGTTGGTCTTGAGCTTGCGGGAGCATTGAAAAATATATACGCAATTGCCAGCGGAGTATCAGATGGATTGCATCTTGGCAATAACAGCAGGGCTGCTATTATCACCAGAGCATTGGCAGAAATAAGACGTATAGGAAATCTGTTTAATGTAAAACAGGAAACACTTTTGGGGCTTTCGGGAGTGGGAGATCTTTTTCTAACATCCACAAGCAGGTTAAGTAGAAACTATAGAGTTGGGCTTGCTTTGGCAAAAGAAGAGCAGATTGATTTGGGAGAAGCGATAGCGGAGGGAGTATGGAGCGTCAAATCGCTTGTCACATTTGCAGAGTCTCATGATCTGTATATTCCAATTGCAAAGACAGTTTATCAACTTATTTATGAAGGTGAAAAGCCGCATAAAGCGGCTATAAATTTAATGCACCGACCGTTAAAAAGGGAGGATTTATGAAGTTAAAAGTAGTGGGAGCGTCTCAAGATACATTAAACAGACTGAAAAATCGCCTTAGAGAAAGACTGAATAGTCCGGAAGTCTTTAGCAAGGATGTTTATAAGGATCCGCTTTTTATTAAATTTGTCAAACTGGTTACGGAAAGCGCACATAATTTGGCATTTTTTTCTTTGCCGCAGTCTGAATTTTTTGAACGTATGTATAGAATGTACAGTATTATAAAAAACAGACAGAAAAATAAATTAACTGTTCGGGCTTATTCTGAATTTGGTCTCTCTCAGATCTATACCTTAACCGATGACATGCCGTTTTTAGTTCACAGCCTTATTAATTATGCGAAAGAGCACGGATTTTCCGTCCGTTTTATATTGCATCCGATTTTAAATATTAAATATGACAAGGATGGAAATCTGATTGATATCAACTTGCCTGCAGAAGGCAAGCGACTGTTTTCTGCTGTTTATATCGAAATAACAGGTACGCTGAAAACAGAAAAGGTGGTCAAAGATGTAAAACAACTGTTTTCCTCTCTTGATGCTGCCGTATCTGATTTCGATGAGATGAAGAATCGTCTTAAAATTATTATGAAGCAGTTTCAAAACTATCCGAAAATCAAGGGAGATGAAATCAGTTTTCTAAACTGGCTGCTTGATGACAATTTTATTTTTCTTGGATACAGATTTTATGAAATTGATACCGGTAATAATGGATATATACAGGCAGGCAAGGATGCGCTTGGAATATCGAAGCTGCATGATTCCAAATACCGCAACAAATGTTTTTTGAAAGATATGGATAATGATATTGTTGAAAGAATTACAAATAATAAGCCGCTCACAATAGACAAAACAAATTCCTATAGTCCGATTGAGAGAAGAGAACCTATGGATTTTATAGGAATTGCAAAATATGATGATGCTCAGAAACTTATAGGAAGAACAGTTTTTCTGGGAATATTCTCAAATAAAGCACAGACCGAACAGCCTTCATCTATGCCCATTCTTAGAAATAAATTAAAAAAGATTGTAGCGGAACGCAACCTGATTGTCGGATCTCACGACTATAGAGAAACGGTGGGGGTTTTCAACAGTATTCCTAAAAATGAACTGTTCCTGACTGATGTTTCCAGCTTAAAGGAATTGATTGATCTTATTGTTATGGAGGATCCTCTGAGACAGGTCAGCGTATTTGTACAGCCTAATCTTTCAGCCCGGGGACTTTCTATCATAGTTATATTTGACCAGCATCTTTACAGCGAAGATGTTGTAAAACGAATAACGGAGTATCTCAAGAGTCATCTTGCTGCCGATACAGTTGATTATAACGTTTATTTCAGAGTATTTGGTCTTGTAAGAATTCATTACTACTTCAATTTTCACAAACCTGTTGCGCATATCATTGATCTGCCTCATACGGAAGAGGCGCTTGCGGAAATATTGGAGAGCTGGCATCAGAGGCTTGTCGTGCTGATAAGAGACCGGTTTAAGGAAGGTTCTGACAAAATAATCGACAGATATTCAAATGCATTTGATAATGAATATCAAAATTGCACAGAGCCTCAGGAAGCAATAGATGACATAAAGGTATTGTATGAATTTATTTCTTCTCCTTCGGTTATTTTTGATGCCGATAAACTTACAATAAAAATCTATTCGACATCAAAAATAAGATTGGCAGAAATTGTTCCTATACTTTCAAATATGAATCTTATTGTAATTGACGAAGCATTGCACAAGGTCCATCTGAGCGAAGGTAGTATTTATATTCAAAAACTTGATATAAAAATTCCTGATGCTGCCGATAATATGGAGAATGAGATCGTTGCTGCTACAATAGAAAATGCGTTGAAAAATCTTGTGGATAATGACAGTCTGAACAGACTGACTCTTTATGGACTAAACTATAAACAGATAGATCTTATAAGAGCAAGCCGAAATTATCTGATTCAACTTTTAGGGTACAGCTCATCAACGATTGATGCCATTTTAACGACGCATCCTAAATTTGCATCACTCCTGATTGATTATTTTAGTAATCGATTCGATCCGGATCTTACCAGCAGAAATACCGAGCAGCTTAAAGAAGGACTTGGAGAATATCTGGCCGGTTTAAAAGAGCTCAAAGAGGATATTATATTAAGGTCGATAATGGTTATCTTTTTAGCTATGGTACGAACAAACTATTTCAAAAAAGATACTGCGGGATACTATCTGTCTTTCAAGATTACGCCCGGCGATATTCTGTTCATCAGACACCCTGTTCCGCTTTATGAAATTTATGTTCATTCGTACAGCACCGATGGTATTCATCTTCGTGCCGATATGGTCAGCAGAGGAGGAATACGTTATAGCGACAGACCTGATGATTTTAGAACTGAGATTCTCGGTCTTATGAATACACAGGTTGCGAAAAACAGCATTATTGTTCCGTCGGGATCAAAGGGAGGATTTGTCATAAGGCACAAAGTGACGGAGGATATGGCCGAGCAGATAAAAAACTCTTACTCTATACTTATGAGAGGTATGCTTGATATAACCGACAACATTGTGAAAGGCAAGGTAGTTCATCCTGATGATTGCGTGATATATGATGGAGATGATCCTTATCTTGTCGTTGCTGCAGACAAAGGCACCGCATGGTTATCAGACAAGGCGAACGAAATCTCAGCCGAATACGGTTTTTGGCTGCATGATGCATTTGCGAGCGGAGGAAAATACGGATACGATCATAAAAAGGAAGGAATAACCGCAAGAGGCACTTTTGAATCTGTCAAATGGCACTTCAAGGAGGCTGGAATCGACTTTAACAAGCCGTTTACTGTTGCAGGTATCGGTGATCTGTCAGGGGATGTATTTGGAAATGGAATGCTCTGCAGCGATAAAATTAAACTTATTGCGGCATTTAATAATCTTCATATATTTCTTGATCCTAATCCTGATCCTTCTATAAGCTTCAATGAGCGAAAGAGGATATTTGCGCTTCCCCGTTCATCCTGGGATAGCTATAATCCGTCATTGATTTCTACGGGAGGAGGAGTTTTTTCAAGAAAATTGAAATCAATCAAACTTTCAAGCCAGATAAAAAAGGCTCTCGGTACAGATGAGGATAATGTAAACGGTGAACGACTCATTCAAATTATCTTATCGGCTCCGGTTGATCTCCTGTATAACGGCGGTATAGGGACATATATTAAAGATGTTAGAGAATCTAATGGTAAGGTCGCCGATCATGCAAATGATGCATGCAGGATTACAGCCGATAGCGTTAGGGCAAAAGTTATTGGTGAAGGAGGAAATCTAGGCATCACAATGGCTGCGCGGCAGAAGCTTGCGGCGCGAGGTGTAAGAATTAATACCGATGCAGTTGACAATTCCGGAGGAGTGAACCTTTCCGATCATGAGGTTAATCTCAAGATTCTTTTTAAACCGTTAATGGAGAAAGGTGAATTGACTTTAGCGGAAAGAAACAGACTGCTGAATGATGTCAAAGATGTAGTGATAGATGATGTTTTGTTCGACAACAAACTGGTAAATTTTATGCTTTCGCTGGAAGAAAAAAGAATAAAACATGAAAAATATCTGTATTTTTTGAATCTCGCGGCTTCGAAAGTCGTAGGTCGAAAGCCGAATATTCCGGTTACTCGTCCCGAGCTTTCTGTTGTTTCTGCCTATGAAAAAATCTATCTAAAAAAGCTGATAGCCGATAGTGATATCTGTAAATTGCCTCTGTCCGATTATTATCTAAAAGATTATTTTCCGAGTGAAATAACAGATAAGTTTAATAATGCGGTGTCTAATCATATTTTAAAAGATTCAATAATATCAACAAAAATTTCAAGCCGTATCGTAAATTTTTCAGGTGCTGCTTCCATAGATTATCTTAGCAGGATTACATCAAAGGATGATATTCAGATAATAAAACTGTTCTTATTGTTAGATGCACTGTTTGATCTGCATAATTCCTATTACAATCTTATTGATCGGGAAGATTCCGTGAATTTGGTTATTGCTTATGAAAATAAAATCGAAATTTTACTAAAAGAAGCTGTTTTAAATGATGTCGATGTTCTCTTAACGGAAAAACAGATAACCGGTCTCAAGGAGAAGCTGGTCGGTTTTTTAAAACCTTTGGGAATATTTAAAGAAAACCAACCGTTTATAAACTATCTCGAAAACGATCATATCGTCAATTTTCCTGCCGTGCTTAACATATCGAAAAATCTTGGAATGTCTGTCGAAGCTGCATCGGAATCATTACTCAAAATATATGATGCGTTTAATTTTGACGGCATAAAAAAGAGTCTTGATAATATAGAGCTTTTAAATGACTGGGATTACCAGCTTGCATGGCAAATCAGAAAACAGTTGAATAGGTGTATGATTTTGATTTCCAATATAGCAAAGGAAAAGTTCGATTCCGACATAAAACGATGCCTGCAGTGCGATCTTGGCAATTTGATAAAAAAAGAGACAGGGCTGCTGCCTGAAACTATGGATAATCTGCATCCGATTTTGGTTGTTGTAAATAATATTGTCGAGATTATTGAAAATTTCAGATGAAAAATATTGAGCCTGCAAATAACCTGAAAAATATGGTGGCCGCAACTATTCCGAGACAGCATGGTGCATGGTTTTCACTTTTTGCCTGTTTTATGCTCGGCTTGATAGTGGCGTATCAGATTGATTTTAAATCTTTCTTGCTGCTGATATCGGTAGTTGCCGGATTTTTGCTGCGATACAGTCTGTCCGAGACAATAAAGACGCCCCGTAAATTCAACTTCTTTATTCTTCCTATCCTTTTCTATTTTGTAATTCTTGCTGCATCAGGCCTGTTCCTGCTGTTTTATTATAATTTGATCATGCTTATTCCTCTTGGCATACTCCCCGCCATTTCCGTCTTGTCTTATTTCTATTTTGAAAAAATTGGAAAAGCAAATAGTTTAAGTTCGGAAATTATGGGGATGCTCGGCATAGCTGCCGTATCGCCGGCCTCCTATTATGTGGCATCGGGAAAATTTAGTGTTGCCGCTGAAGGTATCTGGATTGTTTCTGCACTCTTTTTTGTCTGTTCGATTTTTGTTGTAAGATATCTTGTCAGAGGCAAATTATGGCATAAGAAAGTATCGGAATATATCAAATCCATATCATCGCCTTTTGTTTTTTGCCTTTTTTCCGTAACTGCGGCATACTTTCTTGGTAGATTCACAAACCTTCTTCCCCGCTATACGTTTATTTCGCTTGTCCCGTCGCTGTTTATACTTGTTGGGCTGTCGGTTGCAAAAAAAAGATCAAGTATAAAAAAAATAGGACTTATTTCTACCGCGAATGTCATTATTTTTGTAATTTTATCTGCTGTAAGTTTTTTGTAGTAAGTGCGGTGAAAAAAAGAGAGTCGTTTCCTGAAATTCCGGATCTTTATCGGATGGTATATGAGCTTATAACTCATATACCAAAAGGAAAGGTTTCAACATATGGGGCTGTTGCGGAAGCCCTTGGCGATAAGACGGCTGCAAGAGCAATAGGAAAAATTTTATCGGAGAACAGCAATCCGGAGCTCTATCCATGTTATAAAATTGTTTATTCCGATGGTGCAGTAGGAAATTATCGATTTGGCGGGATGGCCGAAAAATCAAGACTCTTGAGTGCCGATGGTATCAAAATTTCAGATGGCAGAATCACAGATCTTAAAAGATATTTTTTTAGTAATTTTGTATCTGATAAGCCGTTAGCAAGGCTGCATGAGTATCAGGATCGTTTTATGCCTGAGATAGAATCTATCGGTTCTGCAGTTCGGACTGTCGGCGGCGTTGATGTTTCGTATTCCGGAGATTCCAAAAATGTCGTTGCCGTTTACACACTATTTGATTTTAAAATAAATAAGATGATTGATTATGTCAGTCAATCAGGCAAGATCTGCTTCCCATATATTCCGGGTTATCTTTCATTCAGGGAATTGCCGATTTTATCTAAACTGATAGAAAAGGTAGAGGACGGCAAAAAGTCGGCGGATGTTGTTCTGGTTGACGGCAACGGCTTGATCCATCCGAGAAATTCAGGTATTGCCTCTATGCTTGGAGCTGTTTGCGGCATAAAAACCATAGGTGTTGCAAAATCACTTCTTTGCGGAACAGCGGGAGACGATAATTTTATAAGAATGGATAATAAGGTTATAGGCAAGAGAATAACCAAAGGCTTTAAGCCTGTTTTTGTTTCAGCCGGCTGGAAAACAGACCTGAGCGAAGCAGCATCAATCGTATCAGAGGTGATGATCCGTCGTCTGCCGGAACCTTTGCGCATGGCGCATATCTTATCAAAATCTCTTGCGGTAAGTTAATGAGACCACCGCACAGTAAGCATCTTAATCCACAGAGGTGAGTGCCATTGAGAATTCCAATTTTTTGAAATTTGTCCTTGCATTGGTAGTTTTCGGCGTATGGCTGCAGGAATCCCTCTTGAATTTTGTGCTTTAGATGCAATAATGGATATATGCAGAAAATCGTTGTTACGGGACAAAAGCCGCTAAACGGCATTATCAAAATAAGCGGATCGAAAAATGCAGCGCTTCCAATTATGGCAGCAACGTTGCTGACCGGAGAAAAATGCAGTCTTAGAAATGTGCCTAATTTGCATGATGTTGCAAGTTTTGTTGAGTTACTAAATTCATTTGGGGCAGATGTTGAAAGATCCGGGCATACGGTTGATATATGCTGCAGCGATATAAGAAGTTTGACGGCTCATTATGATCTTGTAAAAAAAATGAGAGCATCGATACTGGTCTTGGGACCAACTGTTGCCAGATTCAGGAAGGCAAAGGTTTCCCTGCCCGGAGGATGCGCGATTGGAGTCAGACCTGTGAATCTTCATATAGATGCACTAAAAAAGATGGGTGCGACCGGAAATATTGAAAGAGGATATATAACCATGGATGCGCCTGAAGGTCTGCATGGCGAAGAGATCTATTTTTCCAAGATTACCGTGACGGGCACTGAAAATATTCTTATGGCTGCCAGTTTGGCAAAAGGAAAAACAACTATCCGTAATGCTGCGCAGGGGCCTGAAATTGTTGCACTTGCAAAGACATTAATAAAAATGGGCGCTTCTGTTTATGGGGCAGGAAGCGATAAGATAATAGTGGAAGGGGTAAAGGAATTGAGCGGTTTCGATGAAGCGATAATCCCCGATCGTATTGAAGCAGGTACATTTATTGCAGCGGTTTCTGCCTCAAAAGGCAGCATATTACTTAAGAATGCAGATATTGAGGCACTCGAATGCCCTATATCGGTATATAAAGGGATTGGAGTAAATATAGTACAGACAACTCAGGGAATAGCTGTAAGCTGCGATGCAAAGTTGAAATCCGCAGCTATTTATACTGCGCCGTATCCCGGTTTTCCAACTGATTTGCAGGCTCAAATGATGGCTGATCTATCACTGGCTGACGGAACAAGCATCATAAATGAAAATATATTTGAAAATCGCTTCATGCATGCTGCCGAACTTTTAAGAATGGGAGCAGACATAAGTATAAACGGTAAGCAAGCCGTTATAGAGGGTGTCAACTCCCTGATGGGAGCTAATGTAATGGCCACAGATCTCAGGGCATCTGCATCTCTTGTTGTTGCCGGTCTTGCCGCTAAAGGTACAACAGTGATTGACAGAGCATATCACATAGACAGAGGCTATGAAGCGATAGAAGAGAAGCTTCAAGCCGTTGGTGCTGAAATCTGGAGAGAGCGATAATATGAGTGATAATATAAAAATTGCCGTGCCAAAAGGACGATTATTTGATAAATCGATAGAGATTCTAAAAAAATCAGGGATAAAATTTGCCGATAGGTCGGCAAGAAAACTTTCTATAGACGCTACAAATTTCCCAATATCCATACTGATTGTAAGAGCGAAAGATGTTATTACTTATGTTGAATATAAGGCATGTGACATAGGGATTGTCGGTCTCGATCTAATAAGAGAGTATGAACCGGATCTTGTCAATCTTGCCGATCTTGGTTTCGGAAAGTGCAAAATGGCTGTAGCTGAGCCGATAGAGAAGATAGAGTGTTGGCGTCCCATAAAACGTGTCGCAACGAAATTTCCGCATGTAGCAGAAGCATTTTTTGCAAAGGCCGGTTTACCTGTTGAAATTATTGAACTTTATGGATCAATTGAGCTTGCTCCGCTTTACGGACTGGCAGATCAGATAGTTGACATTGTAGATACCGGTAAAACGCTTAAGGAAAATAATTTGCATGTAGTAGAGGAGATTTTCAGCTCATCGGTGCAGCTTGTCGCCAATTCCATACTTTATAAGGCTAAGTATAGGTTAATCGATGAGATTACAAAACAATTCACCTCCAGTTAGCGATCTTTTAAAATTTATGAAATATGCCAATAAGATCATGGGATTTCAATGGACGGCGGCAAGATCGGACAAAAGTACCGAGCTTTTTAAGCTGAATAATGATCTTAAAAAATGCCGGCTTTGTACTATTGCAGAATTAAGGCATAATCTTGTATTCGGTGAAGGTGATCCAAATTCCGATATTATGTTTATAGGAGAGGGTCCGGGGGAAAAGGAGGATCTTACGGGTCGGCCATTTGTCGGAAGGGCCGGAAAACTACTGGATCAGATGCTATCGTCGGTTGGCATAAAAAGAGAATCCGTTTATATCGCAAATATTATAAAATGCAGACCTCCGGGTAACAGAAATCCATCGAATGAGGAAATTTCTAACTGTACGCCATATCTTAAAAGACAGATTGAAATAATCCATCCGAAACTCTTATTTGGACTTGGAAAATTTGCATCTTCGTATCTGTTTGAAACAGATGCTGCAATGGGAAAACTGAGAGGTACTCATATTAAAAAAGATGGTATCATAATAAGCTGCAGCTATCATCCGGCGTATCTTTTGAGAAATCCTTCTGCGGGCAATCTGTTTATTGACGATTTGAAAAAGGCGATCAAGTGTATAGAGTAATAAGATATATCATCATATTCAGTTTGTCTATTGCCGCTATTGACGCATATTCATCGTCCGTATCAGGAAAAATTGGATTTTTGGCTCCCTTAACCGGCAGATATGCACGGTTCAGCGAAAAATTTCTTAAGGGTGCTTCAATAGCAGCAGATATGAGCGGCAAAAGCATTATCGCGGCAGACAATAGGGGTCGTCCTTTTTATAGTAAATATCAGTTGAAATGGCTCCTCAGGCAAGGTGTTAACGGGATTGTCGGCCCCATATTTTATATAAACGCCAAATCAATTGAGCAGCTGTTGAAAAAACATAATATCGTTGCCGTTAGTCCGTCAGGTATAACAGGAGGCAAAAATCTTTTGTCTATTGCAATCACTCCTAATATAGCTGATCAGATGGCAAAGTTCGCAGAGCAATCCGATATAAAAAGTATTAAAATAATCTACCCGAGTAACGAGAAGTTTAAGGCGGCCATTGCCGATAAATTTTATTCGCAGGTAGCTCTCGGCAAGAATAAATCTGTTGTGTTAAGTTCCTTTAGTTCAAGAAATTCTTCTGATCTTTTATCTTTTGTAAAACGCAGTTTTGATATTCGCAAGATAGGGCAAAATCAATTCAGCTGCGATTTGCCTGATCTGGTTTTTCTTGATACATCGATATTGAACGGCAAAAAATTGTTAGCGTTGTTTAAATATTATGGATGCATGCCTAAAACAGTGCTGGTTCTGCCATTTTGGTATGATAACTCTGTTTTGAGATTTGACTCATCGCTGACAAAAAACGTGGTAGTTGGTTCAGTCTTTTATAAGGAGAGAGATGCGCTGTCAAAACAATTCTCAGATCGATTTATCAAAGAGTTCGGATATGAGCCTGCGCTTATGGAGGCTATTGGATTTGATATGGCATTCTACCTTGTAAATTATGAAAAGACCGATAGTGGCGGACAAATCCGGGGTATCACCACACTGCGGCCTAATTCGAATTCCGGAAACTTAATTTTTCTGAAGATAGAGGAGCATCAATTTGTTGAGGCAAACAGTATACAAGATAAATAATAAAGAGATATCTGTTGCGGTAGGCAGTAATCTTGCTAATTTACTGACCGATTTTCTTTCAAAAAAAAGACATGGAAAACTGTTCCTACTTTCGAATGAAACGGTATTCCCCCTCTGGGGCAACAAGATTTACAAAGTACTCAAGGATAAATTTGGAGTTGTTGGAAAAATTATTGTTGCCGACGGAGAACAATATAAAAACTTTGAAATCATAGAATCAATATTGAAACAGCTTATACTGGAAGGCGCCGACAGGACCTCGATTTTAATAACAATAGGGGGTGGAGTTATAACCGACATAGGAGGATTTGCCGCAAGCATTTTTCTGAGGGGTATTCCGGTCATACATTACCCTACCACCCTTCTTGCTCAGGTTGATGCTGCTATCGGAGGAAAGACAGGGGTGGATTTTTACGGTTTCAAAAATATGGTGGGGAGTTTTTATCAGCCTGATGCGATTTTTTGCGATACGGAAACATTGTCAACGCTTGCAGCCGGTCAGATGTCAAATGGAATGGCCGAGATCATAAAGTACGCGCTAATTGGAAATGAGGAGATTTACAAGATTCTAAAAAATAATAATTCGGACAGCATTGCAAAGGCTTCTATAATAGAAGACCTGATCTGGAAATCTATGGATACAAAATTTAATATAGTTGCCGCTGATGAAAAAGAATCGGGGAAAAGGATACTGCTTAATTTCGGACATACCTTCGGTCATGCTGTAGAATCCGCAAGCAGATTCAGCCTGCTTCATGGCCAGGCAATCGCCATTGGTATGGCTTTTGCCTACTTTTATTCGGAGATGAGAGGTTATGCAACAAAGATTCGTTTTGAGCAGGTAAATAGATTAATTGGGCGCTACGGACTGAAAACAACAGTTCCTCATTCAATTAAAATCAATGATATTTTTACATTTATGGCAAAAGATAAAAAAAGAAGTCATGGAAATTTGCGTTTTATTTTTGCCAAAAACATGGGTGTCGCCGTGGAAAAGGCCTATGACGTTAAAGACGCGATTGACAAATTTATGGATATGGGATGACTGAAAAACGGTTATTGCAAAATTAGCTTGGTTGTGCTAATCTTACTCTAAATAGAAAGGAAAATATACTTGTAGTATGAACAGGTGAGAGTTCTCGTCTGTTTCGGTTATGTAAGGTAATTAGGAAAGTTTTATAAACAGCTAAATTTTTCTGAAGATGCTGCACTAATGTATAGGATAAATTACGAAATGACAAAACCAAGGAGCTTTCGGTGAAATGAGAAGCAGAAGAAAAGTTTTTTTTGCACTATTATTTATAGTGCCGCTTTTGTTGTCCGGATGTTCGACGGTAAAGAAATATATGGGAAATAGCGCAGTCTTCAAAAAGCAGATTGAACAAAAGACAAAAACTGCAAAGCTTTATAATGATTTTAAAACAACTGCAATAGGTTCGGCAATACTGCTGGATAGAAAATTTATCGATGAATATCTTAAATTCTACAAGCAGGAAAAGCAGCCTTCTTATGAAATGTTTCAGAAAAAGAAAAATGAGCTTTATGCGTATCTCAACGAAACAACCTTTTTAATAAAATTTTATAGTCCGGAAGATGCCTTTAAAAGCTTGGGTAAAGGATCAAAATGGCAGATCAGCTTTAGCTTGAAAAACGGAAAATTATATGCTTCAAAAATAAAGGAAACGGGGCCGTTGGATTGGAGCTATCTTTTCGGTATAAATGATTGGAATAAAAGATATATTGTAAAGTTTGATACAAAAGAATCGAATGGAATTATTACAATTTCATCGATTCTTGGAAAACTGAAATTTAATTTTAGAGATAATTCTAAAAAATAGGATTTTGCATAATTTTTATTAACTGATGTTGCGCACTAAACACAATTTCAGCGAAAAAATAAAGCATCATCTGCTGTGTTGGAACCGGTTATATTAAAAAGATTACTAAAATAGTAAGAGGTGGGTTTATGTATGTTATAAAGAAGAAAAAACAGTGGTCTGAAAAGGTTTTCACATGTTGGATTGACGCCCCATGGGTGGCAAGATCTGCCAGCCCGGGACAATTTCTTGTAACGATAAACAGCTGCAAGGGAGAAAGAATTCCAATGACTATTGTTGATGTTGACGGAGATAGCATAGAATTGTTGTTTCAGGTTGTTGGCAAAAGTACGCTTGAGTTGTCGAGAATGAATGAAGGTGACAGCCTGTATGCGGTTGTCGGCCCTCTTGGTAATCCGTCAGTGCTGCAAAAATTTGATGGACCGGCAGTTTTTGTTGCAGGAGGAATCGGTGTTGGCCCAATATATCCCATTGCAAAGAAAGCAAAAGAGATGGGTAATAAGGTAATTTCTATAATGGGCTCACGCTCGGAAACGCTTCTTGTTATGACTGATCAGATGAGGGAAATTTCTGACGAACTTCTGATCTCGACAGATGATGGAAGCTGCGGCAGGAAGGGATTTGTAACAGATCTGCTCAGGGAGGTTCTTGAAAGAGACGAGAAACCATCTCATATTTGGGCAATAGGTCCCGCAATTATGATGAAATTTGTAGCCTTGACGGCTAAACCGTTCAATGTGCCTTTGACAGTCAGTCTTAATCCTATTATGGTTGATGCCACAGGAATGTGCGGGGTCTGCAGAGTATATGTAAATGGAGAGAACAAGCTGGCGTGTGTGGATGGTCCGGAATTTGACGGTTATGCGGTTGATTATGACGGTTTTATGGGCAGATTGACTCAATATCAAGAAAAGGAAGCTGTTGCCTTAAAACATTATATGGAATTGGAGGGATAAGATGGCTGATATGCTGCCGATCAAAGAACGTTTGAAAATAAAACGCCATGAGATGCCTACTCTGGATCCGGAAAAAAGAGGAAAAATTTTCGAAGAAGTTCCAACCGGATATACCGTAGAAGACGCAATCAGCGAAGCGCAGAGATGTCTTCAGTGTAAAGTGGCTACCTGTATGGACGGATGCCCTGCTCAGGTTCGTATTCCTCATTTTATAGAAGCTATTGTGGCTGAGGATTTTGAAAAGGCATTGGAAGAACTGAAAGTAACCAATGCGCTTCCTGCGGTGTGCGGAAGAGTTTGCCCTCAGGAAACCCAGTGCGAGAACACATGTGTTCTGGAAAAGCAGAAAAGACCGGTTGCGATAGGCAGATTGGAAAGGTTTGTTGCAGACTGGAACAGAAATAATGTCGGGCATAAACTTCCGGTTTGCGCACCCGAAGGAGAAATTAAGGGAAAAGTTGCTATTGTGGGAGCCGGACCTGCAGGCATAGCTTGTGCCGCCGATCTTTCAAAAGCATGCTATGATGTCACGGTTTTCGAAGCGCTTCATAAAGTTGGCGGTGTTTTGAGGTACGGAATTCCCGACTTTAGATTACCAAAGGATATTTTAGACAGTGAAATAGATGCTATTAAAGAGACCGGTGTTAAATTTGTTACCAATGTAGTTGTAGGCAACAGCATAACCGTTGACGAATTGGCACTGGAGTATGATGCGGTATTTATCGGCAATGGTGCCGGAGGGCCAAGGATGTTGGGTATACCGGGAGAAAACCTGAATGGAGTTTATTCAGCCAGTGAATTTCTTGTGAGAGTTAATCTTATGGGTGCAAGAAATTTTCCTGATTTTGATACCCCTGTAAATTTCGGTAGAAAAGTTGTTGTGTTCGGAGCCGGTAATGTTGCAATGGATGCAGTAAGGACTGCGTTAAGACTGGGTGCCGATGAAGCAACTATAGTTTACCGAAGAACCAAAAATGAGGCTCCTGCAAGAGACGAAGAGATTATGCATGCAGAAGAGGAAGGCGTAAAGTTCCATTTTCTTGCCAGTCCGGTTAAAATTAATGGTAAAAATGGAAGAGTAGCCTCCATCATATGTCAATTGATGAAATTGGGAGAACCGGACAGTTCCGGACGCGCAAGACCTGTTCCCGATGAAGGTAAAACTATGGAAATTGAGGTGGATACTGTCATTGTGGCGATTGGTCAGCAGGCTAATCCTATTGTTGCAAAGAGTGCAACCGGTGTCAGGACAGATAAAAGAGGTTATTTTGTAGCCAGTCTTGAGACGGGTCAGACTACAAGAGAAGGTGTTTTTGCCGGAGGCGATATTGTTACGGGAGCCGCTACGGTTATTGAGGCAGTCGGAGCAGGTAAAAATGCAGCCCAGGCGATAGACAGATTTATCAGATCAAAAAAACTCAGTGTTGCAGAAGAAGCTAACAAGTAAAAAAGCTGCTGAAGACAAAGGCGAGGGAAGATTAAGGCCTGAATGTTTATCGGATTTTATAGGACAGGAAAAACTTAAAGCAAATCTATCGCTTTTTATAAAAGCTGCCAGGGAAAGGAATGAACAACTGGACCATTGCCTTTTTTATGGTCCTCCCGGATTGGGAAAAACGACACTTGCTTATCTTTTAAGCAAGGAGATGAATACAACTATTATAGGTACAAGCGGCCCTGCGCTTGAAAGGCAGTCGGATTTAGCGGCAATTCTTACAAACTTGAAAAGTAAGGATATTCTTTTCATTGATGAGATACATCGTCTAAAGCCTCAAGTTGAAGAAATTCTTTATCAGGCAATGGAGGATTTTAATATTGATATTGTGATAGGTCAAGGTGCCGGAGCAAAGACGATAAAACTTAGTATTGCGCCTTTTACTCTTGCAGGGGCAACAACAAGACTGGGTCTGCTTACATCCCCGCTGAGAGATCGTTTCGGTTTAATTCATATGCTGAATTTTTACTCTTCAGATGATCTCAGGAAAATAATAAATAGATCCGCAAAAATTCTCAATGTTGCCATCAATGAGACGGGAGCAATTGAGATTGCAAGGCGTTCCAGAGGTACCCCCAGAATAGCAAATAGGCTTTTGAGGCGAGTTCGGGATTTTGCGCAGGTCAAAGGCAAAAAAAGCATAACCAGAGAGATTGCCAATCTGTCTCTCAAGATGCAGGGAATTGATGATGCCGGATTTGATGAAATGGATAAAAGATTGCTTCTGGCTGTTATAGATCGTTTTAACGGAGGACCGGTTGGAATTGAAACATTGGCGGCGACTTTAGGAGAGGATAAGGATACATTGGCTGATGTGATTGAGCCGTTTCTGATGCAGAACAATTTTTTAGTGAGAACTCCCAAAGGAAGAATGGTCACTCAAAAGGCACTTCTGCATTTTGGGAAAAAGATTCAGAGTAAAACATTATTCTAAAATTTTGCAAACCATGCTATTATCCCTATCATTAGATTCGTTGATGAATTTTAAAACTAAGAGGTGAGTTTGTGTTAAGCTCTATTGCGAAAAAGATCTTTGGAACTAAAAATGAGAGAGTAATAAAGGAGTTGTCCAAAACCGTTGAATTGGTTAACAATTTTGGAAAAAATGTAGAAGGCAAAACAAACATTGAGCTTGCAGAGCGTATAAGCGAGCTTAAGCCGCTTGCCCAAGAGGAAAAATTCAGCAAGATAATGCCTGAGGTTTTTGCCATTGTCAGAGAGATAGCCGGAAGAACATTGGGAATGAGACCTTTTGATGTTCAGATCGTGGGTGCTGTAGTATTGGCTAATGGTAAAATTGCAGAGATGAAGACTGGAGAGGGAAAAACCCTGGCTGCAGCACTTCCGCTGGTTCTTAATGCTATGGCAGGCAAGGGAGCCCATCTTGTAACGGTAAATGATTATCTTGCCAAAAGAGATGCGTTATGGATGGCTCCGGTTTATCTTAGTCTGGGTTTTTCTGTGGGAATCATACAGTCTGATACCGCAAGCTATCTGATTAAACCGAAATCGGATAATGTTAATGAACTCGAGCTTGTCAGATCGTCAAGGAAAGATGCCTACAGTGCGGATATAACCTACGGTACAAACAATGAATTCGGATTTGATTATCTGCGGGATAATATGTCTTTTGATATTGATGATTACGTTCAGAGGGGATTCTATTTTGCAGTTGTAGATGAAGTGGATTCCGTACTTATTGATGAGGCCAGAACTCCTTTGATCATTTCCGGACCTACTGAAGATTCTACGGAAATTTACTATCAATCCGATGCGGCAATAAAAAAACTGTCTAAAGATGATTATGAAATAGATGAAAAAAATAAGCAATCTACCCTTAAAGAAAGCGGTGTGGAAAAGATAGAGCGGTTTCTTAAGCTGTCTAATCTTTATGATTCTAAAAATATTAAATGGGTGCATGCTGTTGATAATGCCTTAAGGGCAAACACGCTTTTCAAAAATGAGGTCGATTATCTTGTTAAAGACGGACAAATTCTTATTGTTGACGAATTTACCGGAAGAGCGCTGCAGGGAAGAAGGTATTCCGATGGATTGCATCAGGCTCTTGAAGCGAAAGAACACGTAAAAATTCAAAAAGAGTCTCAAACTTATGCTACGATTACTCTTCAGAATTATTTCAGAATGTATAAAAAACTTTCAGGTATGACCGGAACCGCGGACACTGAAGCCGGTGAATTTAAAGAGATCTATGATCTTGATGTTGTAGTAATTCCTACCAACAAAAAACTCATAAGAGATGACAAGAACGATCTAATTTTCAAAACGGGAAAGGAGCGAAATGAAGCGGTTGTAAATGAGATTGCCGCTGCCCATAAAGCGGGACAACCAACATTAATTGGTACTACATCTGTAGAAAATTCAGAGATTTTTCACAGGAT
Source organism: Campylobacterota bacterium (assembly GCA_013152955.1). Lineage (GTDB taxonomy): Bacteria > Campylobacterota_A > Desulfurellia > JAADFJ01 > JAADFJ01 > JAADFJ01. The sequence continues at coordinate 68,843 of JAADFJ010000102.1, read as the reverse complement.
GCTTAAGAGCAGAAGACTGCCGCATGTAGTTCTTAATGCAAAACATCATGAACAGGAAGCTAAAATTATAGAAAATGCAGGCAAAAAAGGAGCGATCACCATTGCAACAAGTATGGCGGGACGCGGAGTTGATATAAAACTTGACGAAGATGCAAAAAAGGCGGGCGGACTCTATATTATTGGCACAGAACGCCAGGAATCACGCAGAGTTGACAATCAGCTGAGAGGACGTTCAGGAAGACAGGGCGATCCGGGCAAGAGCCGATTTTTTCTCTCTTTAGATGATAACCTTTTGAGAATTTTCGGATCGGATCGCATAAAACTTATAATGAACAAACTCGGAACCAAATATGGCGAACCGATAGAGAGCAAGATGGTTACGAAAGCGGTTGAAAATGCTCAGAAAAAGGTCGAACTTTTTCACTTTAATCAGCGTAAACATCTTTTGGAATACGATGATGTAATGAATATTCAGCGTGAAGCCATATATAGCAGAAGAAAAATGATATTTGAGGGGACTAATCTGAAAAATCATCTGTTTGAGGCTGCAAAAGTGCTTTTGAATAGATTAATAGGACAATTTTTCCCCGAAGAAGGTTCCTTTGACGACAGAGACATCAGTGGATTGAGAAGAGAGTTCAGAAGACAGTTTCATCTTGAAATACCGCTGAGTGACGATGAAATGAGAAATCAACCTGATACTAAACTATTATTGGATCTTCTTTATGATTTTGTAAAAGAACAATATAATCAGAAAGAAGAACTGATAGGGGAAGAGCAGGCTAGAGAACTTGAAAGAGCGATTATGATAAACACTCTTGATGCATTATGGAAAGATCATCTGTATCAGATGGATGGATTGAGAGACGCCGTAGGTTTGAGAGGATATGGCCAGCGAGATCCTCTTGTTGAATACAAAAAAGAATCTTATGAGCTGTTTCAGGATCTTATTTTTAAAATCGACAGCAATACGGCGGGCTATTTGTTTGGATTGAAAATTGTAGTTGACAGTGATATTGAGGAAAAACAGAAACAGACGACAAAAACAAGAAAGACAAAGAGAAAAAAGCGTCAAAAAAGATAGGTTGGTATAATGTTTAATAAAGGAAGTGAAGATTTGTATTTCAAACTTTCTTCAATTATAAAGAATGACTTGATGCTTGATCAGGCGCTGACCCACAAATCATACGCAAAAGAACATAAATGCAAAAATAATCAGAGACTTGAGTTTTTAGGCGATGCCGTTTTGGAGCTGGCGATAAGCAATCTCGTGTTTAAAAAATTTAAAGATTTTGATGAAGGAAGAATGTCTATGATGAGGTCCAAATTGGTTGATGAAAACGGTTTGTATAGGGCGGCAGGCAGAATAGGATTACCTGATCTTATAAAGCTTGGCAAATCTGAAATAAAAACAGGCGGCAGGCAGAAAAAATCGATCATTGCGGACTGTTTTGAGGCGGTAGTGGGAGCAATCTATCTTGCAGCAGGTTTTGACAAAACGGAGAAGATATTACACAATATTTTTGATCCGCTGGCAGTTACAATAGCTTCGTTAAAGGATCCGAAAACAAGACTTCAGGAGTTGTCGCAAAAATTGTGGAAGACGGTTCCGGAGTATAAAATTATCGGTGTGAAAGGACCTGAACATAAGCCGGTTTATACTGCCAGAGTAAAAATTAGCGATATGTCAAGTGAGGCATCGGGAGAAAATATTAAAACAGCCGAGGAAAATGCAGCCGGTCTGCTGCTTGATCTCATAAAAAATGAAATATAAAGCCGGTTACATAGCATTGGTTGGAGCTACAAATGTAGGAAAGTCAACGCTATTTAACAGGCTGGTGGGTGTTGAGCTTTCACCTGTTACTTCGAAACCTGAAACGACATGGATGCCTATAAGAGGAATAGTAACCGGCAAAAATTATCAAATGGTAATTTCAGATACTGCCGGAATACCAAGCAAGACTAATAAACTTTCAGAATTTCTTGCCGATTCAATAAAATCTGAGATAAGGCGCGCAGATGTTATTTTGATGACTGCAAGTCCTCGCATAGATTACTCCAATACCGACAGTTTGATAAGTTATGCAAAATCCAAGCATAAACCGATTATCATATTGGTGAACAGCAACGATCAGGATATTGATGATCACTTTGAACAGTATGGTGTGCCGATTATTAAAATGTCGTTTTTAGATGGCGATACAAATCACCTTATAGAAAGCATAATTGATTTTCTTCCATATTCGGAAGCGACTTTTGATCCCGACCAGCTTAGCCTTGAAACAGAGAGAGAATTGATAGCCAATATCATAAGGGCAAAGATAATGGAGCTGGTTTCAGAAGAGCTTCCTCACCAGATAGCTGTGATTATCGACGAAATAAAAATCAGAGAAAACGGGATATATTATATAAGAGCGACAATATGGGTATTAAGGGAATCGCAGAAACCTATAATAATCGGCAAAGGCGGAAAACTTATAAAAAAGATCGGAATCAGCGCGAGAAGTGCAATTGAACCTATTGTTGGGGCGAAAGTATTTCTTGAGCTGTATGTAAAAATAAAAAAAGGCTGGATAAAAAAGGTTAGCTTGATAAAATCGGCTTTAAAATCGAGCTGAGAGGTAGAGATGAAAGGACTGTTCGGAACAGACGGAATAAGAGGAAAAGCAAACAGTTATCCTATGACCCCGGAGATAGCTTTCAGACTCGGAAGGGCGCTGGCTTACTACTGTAATCGCAAAAAAGGCGTTACCGGCGGATGTCGGATAATTATTGGAAAAGATACCAGACTTTCCGGTTATATGCTGGAGCATTCATTGGTGGGCGGTATAACTTCTATAGGAGCCAAAGCTTTACTTGTAGGACCTATGCCGACCCCTGCTATGGCGTTTCTTGTTCAATCTATGAGAGCGGATGCCGCAATAGTGATTTCTGCGTCGCATAACCCCTATGAGGACAACGGATTGAAGCTGTTCTCTTCGCATGGAACCAAATTTCCCTATGAGGTTGAGGAAAAACTTGAAGAACTGATACTTCAGGAAAAGATAGACAATATAAGGGCTTATGGAGCTAATATCGGAAAGGCATACCGCATAAAAGACGCTAATGGAAGATATATAGTATTTGCCAAGTCAACATTTCCGCAAGCACTCTCTTTGAGCGGATTAAAAATAGCAATTGATTGCGCAAACGGTGCATCATATCAGATAGCTCCAACAATATTTGGCGAATTGGGAGCTGAAGTAAGCGCATACGGCATTTCTCCAGATGGAACAAATATCAACAAAGATTGCGGAGCTTTGTATCCTGAAAATATTGCCGGAAAAACGATAGAGAAAAATGCAGATATAGGAATTGCCTTTGACGGAGATGGAGACAGAGCAATTTTTTCGGATGAAGAGGGGAATATTGTTGATGGGGATATGGTAATGCTGATTCTTGCAAAACAGATGCAGAAGGATGGGGCATTAAAAAATAATACTGTAGTGGCAACAATAATGAGCAATCTCGGACTTGAAGCAGGTCTGCGTGAAATTGGGATAGAATTGATACGAACCGATGTCGGAGATCGTAATGTAGCAATTAAAATGTGTCAGGTGGGATCATATCTCGGAGGCGAACAGTCCGGACATATAATACTGTCTGAGTTGTTACCAACCGGAGACGGCATAATTACCGCGCTTGCCCTCTTTTCAACAATGCTGAAAACCGGCAAAAAATTGTCAGAATTGACATCAAATTTTCATAAATTTCCTCAAAAGATTGTCTCTATAGATGTTAAAGAAAAAAAGCCGATTAAAGAAATGAAGCAGTTTGGAACCGCAATTGCCGATGCCAGAAGAATACTCAAAACCGGCAGAATAGTTTTTCGTTATTCAGGCACGGAGAATAAGGCAAGAATTATGATTGAGGGAGATTCAAGACAACTTATTGATGAGATCTGCAAAAATCTTATATCGGCAATTAAGCGGGAGGAGATATGCGTTTAGGCATAAATATTGATCATATTGCAACAATTAGAGAGGCAAGGGGATGCGGTGAGCCTGACCCGGCCTGGGCTGTGCCTTATTGCGAAATTGCCGGTGCAGACGGAATAACTGTACATCTCAGAGAGGATAGACGCCATATTAAAGAACGCGATCTTGTAATACTGAAAAGTGTTGTATCAACCAGATTAAATCTTGAAATGGCTCTAAATGATGAAATTGTTGATATAGCGGAGAAGCTTTGTCCCGACCAGGTAACAATCGTGCCGGAAAAAAGACAGGAGCTTACAACCGAGGGAGGCCTGAATGTTTGCGCCAATAAAGAAAAGCTTGAAAAGGTAGTAAAGCGATTTAGACAGAAAGGAATAGAAGTGGCACTGTTTATTGATCCCGAATCCGCTCAAGTTAGAGCAGCTAAAGAGGTGTCCGCTGATGCAATAGAACTTCATACGGGAGCATACAGTAATGCAAACGACTCCGAGCGATACTACGAATTAAAAAAATTATCCGATATGGCAGAGCTTGCCTGCGATATGGGGATAGAAATTCACGCAGGTCATGGATTGAACTATTTCAATACAGGAGATGTTGTTAAGATAAAAAAGATATCGGAACTCAACATCGGCCACAGTATAATCTCAAGGGCTGTTTTCGTCGGCATGGAAAATGCTGTCAGACAGATGAAACAGCTGATAGATGACCATGACAGATAGTCCGAATCTGCTTATCAAGGGAGTGGGGATCGACATTGTCAAAATTCAGAGAATTGAAAATATGATAACGAGGTTTAAAGATCATTTCAAAAACAGGATTTTTACAAAAAATGAAATAGCCTATGCGGATAGCTTTGCAAATCCTTACGGTCATTATGCTATGCGTTTTGCAGCAAAAGAGGCGTTTTTGAAATCGGTTGGAAAGATAAAAAACTTTGATTTTAAACTGGTGGAACTGATCTCAGGCGGCACTCCCCGCATACATTTATTGGGAACAATAGGTGACCAATTTGATGAGAATCGATTTGTTGTTTCTTTGAGCGACGAGAAGGAGTTTGCGGTTGCCGTTGTGATATTTGGCTATCCGTGTGAGCAAAACTGAAAACTGGCTCAAACTTATAAACCCCGACTATTTAAACAGGGGATTTTTTAACATAAAACCTGGTTTATCGAGGATAAAAACAATTCTTTCGTCTATGAATATCAAAAGAGACAGACCGATCTTCCAGATTGTAGGAACAAACGGTAAAGGCTCTACGGCTTGCATAATATCCGGTCTGCTTGATAATCTGGGCTACAGCGTGGGAACATTTATGTCACCTCACGAGATATCACCCACCGAACGTATTTTGATAAATAACAGACAGATAAAAGCAGATCAATTAAACGAAATTATATCAGTTGTTAACAGCGCTGAGGTTTCTGCCGGAATTGTCCTGAGCTATTTCGAACTTTTAACTGCCGCTGCATTATATTGGTTTAAGATTAACAATGTTGATCTGATTGTACTTGAAGCCGGAATGGGCGGGAGATGGGATGCCTCAAGCGCACTTGGACAAACTGTTTTGGTTGTTACGTCAATCGGCATAGATCACACTGATTATCTCGGGAAAACGGCGGTAAGAATTGCTGAAGAAAAAATTGCAGCTGTATCGGAGAACTCAAAACTTGTTATTGCTCCGCAAAAACCGGATGTTTACAGAAAACTAACGACCTATGCAAGAAAAAGAACTTTGACGGCAGTTAAATATATCAATAAAAAATTAATAAAAATATTAGAAGGTAATCTATTCGGGACAAACTTCTTATACAAAGATATGCTTATAAAAACTAATCTTTTAGGCGAGTATCAGCCCGTAAATATCGTTACAGCTATCGAATCGGTAAGACTGTTGTACGATTTGCCGGACGATATTGTAAAAAAGACTGCCGAATTCTTGAGAATTCCATCAAGACTGGAAGTGAAAAAAGTAAACAATCTGACAATTATTTTTGATGGAGGACATAATCAAGACGCAATAGAGGGTGTCTGCAGATTTTTTAAAAAGATTAAAAAGAGGATAACGGTTATCTATTCATCTATGAAAAACAAAGATTACCAGAGCAATCTTTGTCTGCTATCGACTTTGTCTGACTCGCTTTTGATTATAGAATTGCCGTTTGAGCGAGCTGAAAAAGCAGTAAATCTTCTAAAGGCGGCAAAAGGACTTTTTAAGTATTCAAGAATCCTTGACATAGCCGGATTGGGTGAGTTTGTAAAATTAAAATACGATTCTGATGAAATCATTCTTATAACAGGATCATTTTATTTAACCGGACTGTTCAAACATGTGATAAACGGTTGATGATACACAACGCAGATAGCGGATGTTGAATGCAGTAGAGTTTTGCCAAAAAAGGTAACAAAAAGTCTACATTTTCTTATGAACATAGGACTCTATTAACTTATATCTATATTTTTTTCAGCTCATTTGCCGCAGACTTGATTGTTCTCTCATTTTTTGAACGGTTATTCTGTAATATATAAAATGCGTTATCAAGGCTGATTAAAGTTAAAAAACGGTATTGACAAATTAGAAATGGTATACTATTATGCTTTTTATTGATGCGGGGTAGAGCAGTCCGGTAGCTCGTTGGGCTCATAACCCAAAGGTCAGAGGTTCAAATCCTCTCCCCGCTACCAACAAATAGGAAAACCAATGATAATATCTTTTTGTTCCATAAGAGTTTAGAATGAGTCATAAGAACGCATATCTTGTACTTGAAGATGGAAGCTGTTTTCAGGGCTACTCTTTTGGCGCCGAAGGAACATCTGAAGGCGAGGTCATCTTTAATACTTCTATGAGCGGCTATCAGGAGATTCTTACCGATCCGTCATACTGTGGTCAAATTGTGGCAATGACGGCTCCGGAGATCGGCAATGTGGGTATAAATTCTGAAGATATGGAATCAAACAAAACATGGCTCTCCGGTTTTATAGTGCATAATATTAATGATATTCCATGTAATTACAGAGCTTCGGGAACTCTGAGTGATTTTCTTAAGTCTCATGGTGTTATTGCCATTTCCGGAATAGATACCAGAGCACTGACGAAAAGGCTGAGACAGCGCGGCACCATGAAAGCTATAATAACAGATCGGGAGTTTGATATTGAGCTTTTGCAGAAGAAGGCGCAAGCGGTTATTCCGATTGAACGGAAGGATCTTGTGGGGCAAGTAACGGCAAAAAAACCGTATCATTGGACGGAAGATCTGTGGGATAAAGGTTATAATAGCATATCTGACAAAAATCAGCTTTCCGGCAGACCAAAGGTGGCTGTGATCGATTTTGGTGTAAAGAGAAATATATTAAGATATCTGATTGGTGCCGGATTTGATGTATGGGTTGTTCCTGCATATGATTATGAATCTTTTTATGCGATTAATCCCGATGCTATGTTTTTATCTAATGGACCCGGAGATCCTTTGGCTGTGAGGGAAGATGCTGTACAATTTATAAGAAATGAAGCCGAAAAACTTCCAACATTAGGCATATGTCTTGGTAATCAGCTGCTCGGATTATCATTTGGATATAAAACATATAGATTGAAATTTGGTCATCATGGCGCTAATCAGCCGGTTTTCCATATTTTTAAGAAATCTGTAAGAATAACGAGTCAAAATCATAATTTTGCCGTAGATATTGCAAAAGATAAAAACCTGTTTAAAATAGTAGAAACGAATCTCAATGACGGCACGGTCGAGACAATAATGCATTGCGATCTATCCGTTCAAGGGGTTCAATATCACCCTGAAGCCTCACCTGGACCGCATGATGCGATGGAACTTTTTTGGGATTTCAGGAAAATGGTGAGGGGATAATATTGTGTTGATGCTTCAAAAAACGATAAAGAAAACAACTTCCGTTAAAGGTGTCAGTCTTCACTCAGGTAAAATAGCTACCATAGAACTGATTCCGGCTTCTGTCGGTACCGGAATTGTATTCCTTTGTAACGGGAAACAGATTAAGGCAACTTGGGATAATGTAGTAGATACGTCTATGGCTACAACATTGGGCGACGGAGTTTTAAAAATTGCCACTGTGGAGCATCTTCTTTCTGCAGTAGCAGGTCTTGAGATATCGAACCTTTTTGTTTCTGTTGACGGACCTGAGATTCCCATAATGGATGGCAGCGCCGCTTCATTTATCTATATGATTCAGGAAGCGGGTATACGTTCGCAGGGAGTTCCGAGAAAAACCATCAGGATAAAAAGCAAAATTGAGGTTAAGGAAGATGGAAGATGGGCTGCTTTTGTTCCATGCAGTCATAAAAGAATTACATATGCGATCAGTTTCGGTCATCCGAAAATCGGTTTTCAAAAACTTTCACTCAGAGTCAGTCGTCAAAAATATATAAAGGAGATCAGCAGAGCAAGAACGTTTGGTTTCCTCAGGGATATGGAATATCTCAAGGCAAATAATCTGGCACTTGGCGGATCGTTGGATAATGCAATCGTCCTTGATGATTATCGTATAATGAATGAAGATGGACTGCGCTATCCTGATGAGTTTGTACGCCATAAGATGCTTGATGCAGTTGGAGATGTGTCACTTGCAGGAGTCGATGTTATAGGGCATTATGTTGCCTACAAATCCGGCCATACCTTAAATAACCGTTTGCTGAAAAAGCTTTTTTCTACTGAAAAGAGCTGGGAATGGGCAAGCGTACCTGAGCATGAAAAAATTAAGGTGATTGGTAATGCAGCAGAAGCAATTTGATCTGGAGAAAATAGCAAAAGATTTTATTTCGTGCAGCGGCGAGATTATCCAAAGAATAGAGCGAACGCATATTTCAAATATCTATTTAACTGAACATTTTGCATATAAACAGAAAAAACCTCTTTTTTTTGGATTTCTTGATTATAGAAGCGTAAAGCAGAGGGAGAATTTCTGTAAAAAAGAGATTGAACTCAATAGAAGACTTTCTAATATTTATATAAAAGCTGAACCGGTTTTTGCAGACGATGAGGTTGTGGATTGGCTGGTTGTTATGAGGCGGCTTAAAAAAAATCAGATGCTAAGCTATTATCTTGAGAATGACAACCTGTCAAGCAATATGATAGAGGCATTTATTGAAAAATTCTATCGATTCGCGCTGCAAAGTGTACCTGCAGGGATTGAGGAATTTGGAGATGCTGCGGTTATGATAAATAATTGGAAAGAAAATTTTGAGCAAACCGAAAACCAGATTGATATCACAATAACTGATGCTCAGTTCTCAAAAATCAAAACTGCTGCAGAAAATTTTTGCTTAAAAGAAGATTTATTCAAAGAAAGAATAGCTGCCGGAGCAATTATTGATGGCCATGGAGACATAAGAATTGAACATATTTACTTTGAAAAAGATCAGGCTTATCTGTTTGACTGCATAGAATTTAATGACCGTTTTAGATACCAGGACAGGCTGCTCGACTTTGCGTTTTTATTGATGGATCTGGAATACAACGACTATAATAAGATATCTGAAATTATGTTTGAGAAATATTGCAGCAAATTTAACGAAAAAAAAATAGAAGCTTTGTGCAGCTTCTATAAATGTTATCGGGCATATGTAAGAGGCAAGGTGGAAGGTTTTATGTATGATGAGACGAAAGCTGACGAAAATCTAAAACGGGCTAAACGATATTTTGGATTATCTGCGTTATATGCTGATCAATTTTGATGAACCGCTTATTATAATGATGATGGGATTCTCCGGAACGGGGAAAAGCTATACAGCGAGAAATATAGCTAAGATTAATGGATATCTGATTTTGTCAACTGATAGAATTAGAAAAAATTTAGGATTGACTGGCAACTACAGCAAGGATGCGATAAACAGTGTTTACAAAGAAATGATAAAAACGGCTGCAGAACTGTTGAAAAAAGATCAATCGGTAATTTTGGATGCTACATTTTCTAAATACAGATACAGAAAATTTTGTTATGAGAATGCAGGAACAGTTCCTATGCATTTGATTGAATGCAGAGTTCACAAAGAAGAAACCATACTCAAACGATTGAGGATAAGAAAAATCAGAAAAACGAGCATTTCCGAAGCGGATGTTAATATTTTTAGGATGCAGCAGATTCGGTACGAGCCAATTGGTCCGAACGATTTTAAGCATCTAAAATCGATGCTTACAATATTCAATGATTAAAATTTATTGACAAAACTTATCCTGATTCTATCATAAAAATATGAAATACTTAATACTTTTTGTGCTGTTATTTATTGTGTGGGCTTATCTGAAAAAGTCTCTAAAAGACGGTACGATGAAGGACAAGAAATTGGTCTCATGTTCTCAGTGCGGAACGTATCTGCCGCAGGAAGATGCAAAAAAAGAGATTAATTGGGGCAAAACAAACTATTTTTGCTCCGATGAATGCGAAAAAAAATATGTGGAATCCGGCGAACAATAATTAGCTTGTAGATTTCAAAAAGGAGAGAAGATGAAATTTTTTATTGATACGGCAAATGTCGAGTTAATAAGATCATACTATGAATTGGGCATCATTGACGGAGTAACAACAAACCCATCGCTTGTTTCAAAAGAAGACGGCAGCTTTGATGATATAATAAAAGAGATTTCTTCATTTGTTGACGGACCTATAAGTGCTGAGGTTATTGCCACGGATACGATTGGAATGATAAGCCAAGCAGAAGAGCTTGCTGCTATAAACAGGAATATAGTTGTAAAAATTCCTATGACAAAGGAGGGTATAAAGGCTGTTAACGCTCTTTCAAAGAAAAGCATAAAAACCAATGTTACACTTGTTTTTTCTCCGGCTCAGGCGCTGCTTGCCGCAAAGGTAGGAGCTGCTTATGTTAGTCCTTTTATAGGAAGACTTGATGATATAGGCCATCATGGAATGGAGCTTATTGAACAGATAAGGGCAATCTATGACAATTATCAATTTGCAACCGAGATTATAGTTGCAAGCATAAGGCATCCTTCGCATGTAATAGAGGCTGCTCTCAATGGTGCGGATGTTGCAACAGTTCCGCCTGAAGTGATTGAAAAGCTGTTCAATCATCCTTTAACCGATATTGGTCTTGCCAAATTTTTAGAAGACTGGAAACTAAGATTTGGATAAACTTATCGTTGCAACCCATAATCAGGGAAAGTTAAGAGAGATTAAGCAATTCTTTTGTGACATGTCTGTTAAAATTATTTCTGCGGACGAGCTTGGCGAGGATTCTCCCAGAGAAACAGGTAAAACATACAGAGAAAATGCTCTTTTGAAAGCGCGCTATTTATATGATAAGTACCGAATTCCGACACTTGCGGATGATTCCGGTCTTGAAGTAAAGATCTTAAACGGCTTGCCCGGAGTATACTCTGCTCGTTTTGATGGTCCTAAGGCTACATATGAGTCTAATAATATTAAATTACTATCAAAACTTGGGAATAAAAGCGACCGCAGAGCGAAATTTATATCGGTTATAATTCTGTTGTCTGATACTATTTATCAATCTATAGGAAAGGTTTCCGGACGTATTGCGTATAATTTGTCGGGTGTGGGCGGATTTGGCTATGATCCTCTTTTTATACCGCTCGGCTACCAAAAAACATATTCGGAACTTGCCTGCAAGAAACGGTTTATAAGTCATAGGGCGATAGCTCTTAAAAAAATAAAAAAGATTATTAAAAAGCTATGAGAGTTTTGCTGATACTTTTGATGCTTATTTCAACTGCATATTCAGCCGGATTGCCGCAGAAGAATATTCCAATTGAGATTCGTTCGGTAAGTGCTCGTTTTGATCAAGACAGCAATAAGGCCACATTCATTAAGAATGTTATTTTTAAAAGAGGTGGGCTTACCGTTAAATCAAACAAGCTCGTCATATACAGAAACAAAAGCGGCGCAGTTGTGAGAGCGGTGGCTACCGGTTCGGTACATATACAAAATATCGATAAAAAAAAGCAGTTTACGGCTTCCTCGGAGTCGGCAGTTTACAGCAAAAAAGATCAAACACTAATATTGACCGGAGGCCCTGTCAAATTTAGCGACGGGACAAATAAAGGAGAAGGAGAAAAGTTGGTTTATCATATTGACACAAGAAATAGTGAGCTTTTTTCGGACAAGCATCCGATTACGCTTATTGTAATTCCAAAGAAGGCAAAATGAGTATAATTACTCGTTTTGCTCCGAGTCCTACCGGGTTTCTTCATATAGGCGGCCTCAGAACCGCACTTTTTAACTATCTGTATGCCAGACACAACAACGGAAAGTTTATCTTGAGAATAGAGGATACGGACAGTGAGAGATCGGAAGAACGCTTTAGCGATCTGATAATCAAAGCATTCAGATGGGTTGATTTGAAGTTTGATGATGGTCCGTATTTTCAGTCTCAAAGAGGTGAAATTTATTCAAAATATATAGACAGACTTATTGAGGAAGGTAAGGCTTATAAATGCTGCTGTAGCAGAGAACGATTAAAAAAATTAAAAGAATCTCAGACGGCAAACGGTATAAAACCCCATTATGACGGATTTTGTCGAGGTACGAATAATGAGGCGGCAGAGAATTTTACCATACGGTTTAAGCTGCCGAAAACAGACGAAAATATTGAGTTTGATGATCTGATTCATGGAAAAATCTTGATAAACTTGTCAGAGATAGACGATTTTATTATTGTAAGATCAAACGGAATACCAATGTATAATTTTGCCTGTGTCGTAGATGATGCTCTTATGGGAGTTACAGATATAATTCGCGGAGATGACCATCTTTCAAATACTTCCAAACAGATCTTGTTGTGCAGAGCTCTTGGTTTTGATATTCCAAGATATGCCCATGTTCCCATGATTCTGGGTGCCGATAAAAAACGATTTTCTAAACGTCACGGAGCTATTTCCGTTAACGTATATAAAGAAGAAGGATATTTGCCTGATGCCTTATTGAACTATCTGGTTAGATTGGGTTTTTCTTATAATGATCAGGAAATTTTCAGTATGGAGGAGATGATCCGTTATTTTGATATAAAACGTCTCGGAAAGTCGGCATCGGTTTTTAATCCGTCGAAACTTCTTTGGCTGAATGCTGTTTATATTAAAAATAGGGTACCTTCGATACTTGCAGAGGAAGTATTGCCGTTTATCTCTGCTCTTTTGGGAACGACTGTAAAAATAGATGAAAAATTTGTAGAGATGGTAAAAACCGTTCAGCAAAGAGCCAAAACCTTGAAAGAAATGGCCGATCAGATGCGGTTTTATTTTGAAACCCCTTCCGATTACGAAGAAAAAGGTGTAAAAAAATACTGCAGCAGTATTGATTTACTCAATAAAATAATGCTGTTGATGAAAGATGTTCAATGGAATGAGTCTGAGCTGAAAAAGATTGCTCAAAACGTTATGGATGAATTTCAACTGAAGATGCTGAAGATTGCTCAGCCCATAAGAATAGCGCTTACAGGAAAAACGGTGAGCCCTGGAATTTATGAGATGCTGCTGATTTTGGGCAAAGAGGAATCGCTGAAGCGCATGGAGCGGTTCATTAAATTTTTGAATGCAAAAGTTTAGCGAGCTTTTATCTGATAACCGAAGCGGTTCGGTAGCTATAGTCAGCTCTTTTTTAAGATTTTTGGAATTGAATCCTGAGAATATTGAAGAAAAAATTGAATTGATGAAAGAAGCGTTTCCTGATATGATTCTCGTCAGATCAATATGCGATATTGTAAAATCGGAATACGGGAAAGGGAAATTTAATCTGTCGGCAATTAAAAAACAGTTTTTAGATTCACAGAATATGCTTATAGCGAAAGCAGTTTCTATCCTGCAGAAATATGACAGTTTTGCGACTATATCTTCAAGCGAGGATATTTATAATACGCTGAAAAGAATTGCTCAACAGAAAAAATTAAAGGTGGTTTTGTCGATCGGAGAACCTGCAGAGGAGGGAGTTTTGCAGGCAAAAAGATTGGCAGCTTCAGATATCAGGGTAAGCCTTGTTCCGGATGCGGCATTAGCCGGTCTTGTAAACGATGTTGATGCGGTTATTTTAGGTGCTGATGGAATTAGCGATTCCTGCTTTATCAATAAGATAGGGAGCTTTCCTTTACTGCTTGCAGCGGAATATTATAAAAAACCAGCCTATATCATAGCAAACAGATTAAAATATAGCGATAATCTATCGGTTAGCTCTGCGGATTCGCAGGAACAGGGAAAAAATTCAGAGAATATCTGCAGCAAAAATTTTTATTTTGAGAAAATTCCTTTAATGGCAAAATGGATTCATCAATAAAAGAGATTCTATCTGTTTTGGCTTGTCCCAAATGCAAGGGATGCTTAATAACAGAAAACGAACGGTTGGTATGCACAAATTGCGGACTTAAATATGAGATAGAGGATGGAATACCACGGTTAATAATTGATGAAGCGGAGGATAAACAAAAATGAAGACGCTTGAAAAGAGATTGTCGCGTTTTGACTATTGGTACATTTTGAGGGAGAAACGTATCGGACAAACGATAATCAAAAGCAATGATGAGACAAATATTATACCCTCAAAAACAGTAAATGGAGCAGTAGCTTCGGTTTGCAGCGGCAAGAGAATTGTTGAAGTTTCTTCGGATAATATGGAATATCTGAACAACTTTGATTGGGAAAGTCTGGATAATAGATATGAATACAAAATTGATGAGAAACCTGAAGAGCTTGAGCTTGTTATTCCGCAAACAAAGGAATATTTTGAAGAGCCGATAAAGGATCGAGTTGATCTTGTTGATGATATTTGGCAGAAAATAAAAAAATGCAGCAAGAAAATTATTTTTTTGAAGGTTATCATTACGCATAACAGGCTTAGTCAGCAGTTTATATCAGGCAAAAGGAGATTCGCACAGATGATTCCAAGAACAGGGGTAATGTTTAGCGCAATTTTCTATGACAAAGGAAAGCAGAAAATGATATTCGGCGGAACTGAACAGCAAGGCGGATTAGAAGTGATTGATAAGTTTGAGTATGATCAGCGTATAGCGGACGGTGAGCGTCTGTTAGATGCCGAGCGTGTTAATCCTGGAAGCTATGACGCAATTTTCTCCCCTGAATTTTCAGGTATTTTTGCGCATGAGGCATTTGGACACGGGACTGAAGCGGATCTGTTTGAAAAGGATAGATCAATGGCAGTAAAATATTTAGGCAGAAAAGTAGCTTCGTCTCTTGTCAGCCTGTACGATTCGCCTTCTTTGGACGGTCAGGCGGCAAGCTATCTGTTTGATGATGAAGGTATGGTCAGTTCACCTACAAAGATTATTGATAAAGGTATTCTTGTTGGAGCTCTTACCAATTTTGACGGATGGATTCATAATGATATAAAAAGGACGGCGAATGGCAGGCGGGAGAATATTTTTCACAAGGCCTATGCACGCATGACAAATACCTATTTTGAAAAAGGAGAAAGCAAGCCTGTCGATATGATTTCCTCAATTGACAACGGATTGATGCTTTGCTATCCGACAAACGGAATGGAAGATCCGAAAGGATGGGGTATTCAACTCGAAGGCTTGGCGGCCAAAGAGATAAAATCCGGAAAACTGACAGGAAAACTGTTTTCTCCTGTGATTGTTACCGGTTTTGTTCCCGATCTTTTAAAATCGATTTCTATGGTTTCGGATAAGATGCAGATTGATGGGCTTGGTTACTGCGGAAAAGGCAATAAAGAGATTGTAAAGGTCACTGATGGAGGACCGTATTTGAAACTTAAGGCGATTGTAGCATGAAAAATCGAATAATCGATAACATGAGCTGTGCAGATGAATGGCAACTGACAAAAAAAACGGTATCAAGAATAGAAAGATATATAAGTGCCGGACATATAGAGCAGGAGAGATATGTAAGCTATACACTCTTTGAGGGGCTTATGCTTGCCCATAAAGGCGAAAAAACTCATCAGACGCATTTTTATATCACAGAAGGAGATGATCCGAAAGCAGTTGTAAAAAATGCTTTGGACAACCTTGGCCGATCGGTCAGCGATCATTGGAGTTTACCTAAATCTTCCAGCTACGAAACAGTTGAATTGCTGGACGAAAATGCTTTAAAAACCGGCTCGCTTGATAAACTTGAGAACGATATAGAACAGGGAATTGCAAGGTTTAAACGCTATGTCACATATGCTTCAAGTGAACTTTTTTCGTCCGTAACATCTATAGAAATAGAGAACAGTTTTGATCTTCATGCGTATAGGCAATATTCAAATTTTTCTGCTTATATAAATCTTGTTAATGATAAAGGAAGAAGCAGTGATATTGAGGCTGTTGTAAAAAAGCCGTTCCTGAAGGAGATGAATCTTAATCTGGTATTGCCTGATTATGCGGTTTTTGCCATTGAATCGGGAGATGCGGTTTCCCCGCCTGAAGGAAAATTCGATGTAATTTTTATGGGTGAAGCGCTTGACACGCTTTTTAGCTATTTTATTGCCAATGCAAGCGGTAAAAGTCTGTTTGAAAAATGGTCAAATTTTCAGCTCGAAAAGCCTGTTGCCGAGAGTGCCGATAATTTAACTATGGAATCGGTTGCACTTATGCCGGGATTTGCCGGAACAAGCCCGTTTGATGAAAACGGTTTGGCTTTAAAAAATCATGTTATCATAAAAAACGGTATATTTAAGCAGATTGCGGCATCAAAACGATATTCTGATTTTCTTTCAATACAACCGATCGGAGATATCAGATGTATACGAATAAAGCAGGGTAGAGAAAGTATGAGCTCTTTATACAGCGGCAGATTTTTAGAACTTCTGCGCTTTTCAACATTTGAACCCAATCCTATCACCGGAGAATTTTCAAGTGAAATACGGACAGGATATTTTGTTGATAACGGAAAAAGCTATCCAATCAGAGGAGGAACAATCACCGGAAAAATTCCTGAATGTTTCAAGAATGCCGCATTTTCTTCGAATATTACTAAAAGGACAAACTATATAGGTCCGAAAGGAATAAAGGTTTCAGGTATTCGGGTTTCATGAAAACTAAACCTGAATGTCTGTCCTGTTTTATCAGACAGATGGATCGGGTGGCAGATCGGTTTGGAGCTGGTGACAAAATCAAGAAAGAGGCTGCCGGCAGAATCAACAAATTTCTTGAGATTGCCGACCTTGAACTGCCTCCTCCATATCTATCTGAGGAAATATATAGAATTATCAAAGATTCTGTAGGCGAAACCGATCCTTATCGTTCAATAAAGAAATCTCAAAACGATAAAGTGCTGTCGATGGAGAAACAGATAATCGGTGCAATAAAACGCTCGAATGATCCGGTAATGACAGCCGTCAAATATTCCATAGCCGCCAATACAATTGATTTCGGAGCGCAGGAAATTAACGATGATGTGGAAAAAGCTATTAAACTAATAGCAGATATACAGCTTCCCCGACCTGCGATTGATCGATTTTTTAATGATTTACTATCTGCCGATAAAGCTGCTTTTGTGCTTGATAATGCAGGTGAAATCGTTTTCGATAAGATTCTTATAGAAACCATAAAAGAGAGTTTTGATATTGAATTTACGGCAGTCGTGAGGGGCGGTCCGATAATAAATGATGTAACTATTGATGATGCAGAATATGTCGGAATTGATCAATATGCGGAGATAGTGGAGGCAAGCTATGCTGCTCCGGGTGCTCTCGCAAGAAAAGATGAGAGATTGAAAAATTTATTCGATGACAGCAACCTGATTATTTCAAAAGGGCAAGGCAACTTCGAGTCGTTATCTGAGAGCAGATGGAGGGTATATTTTCTTTTTCTTGCAAAATGTGACGTTGTTGCAGAGTTAACCGGTACCGCACTTTTTGCTCCGCTGTTTTTGATAAATAAATAGATAGAACGGCAAAAAAAGACGATAGATAAAGGGAATTTTCAATACGATTTGTTGACATAAAAAGAAATTGGAATAGGATATAAGTTTATTGCCGAGGTGGCGGAACAGGTAGACGCAAGGGACTTAAAATCCCACTTAAAATCCCTCGAGGGTAACCTCATGCGGGTTCGATTCCCGCCCTCGGCACCACAAAAACTCAAGATATAGCGACAGATTTTAATTTTTGACGATCATTGCAGACAGGAAATGAAAATTGCAGTGGTCTCATTATATAAGCACTTGTTTGATAGGGCGGCGCAGAGAACGCGGCATCGTATTGGCATAGCCGAAGCGCATCAATAATTGCGGTAAATACGCACCCAATCCAATCGCACTCTGGAATTGCGAGCGTAGTTTTGTTACTTCAACGGGCTGATTAATGAAAGCCGATTTAATATTCAGCGAGGTCATCTTGAGCGCTATACGCTCATAAACCTGTCCGGTACGTACCCAAGTGGTCTTATCATCTGATTCTGACGCAAGTACAACTGCACCGTGAGAACTGCGTAATTTCTTGGTATCTGCATCAGCCCACTGTTGCGGTTTCATACCGGCTACAAACATCCGTCCAAGCCAACGCGGCACTTCCGGATTTCCGGAACAGCGCGTGAACAGGCCATCGAGCGAAGCCAGGGCTTCTTTCTTATTAAAGCGCAGCCAGTAAATCAACTCATCAACAAACGCCTTATCGGCATACTGGCTCAGGTTGCCTTGAATAACATATTCCAGTACCGTTTTTAAACCGGCCGAATTCGTGACAAAATGTACCACTACACCCGGCTCCAGCGGTGGAGCATGTATTTGATCAAAGTCATTTCTTTTGATGATTTGGCTGGTATATTCAGAGCGAGTGTTCTGGCGCAGCGGAATAGCGTCTAACAGCGGACTCCTTTGCATGGTATCTGCTGTTAGACGAATGCGGATAAAATCGACTGCATAAGGATAGGTTACTTCGGGTGTGTATCCGGCAGAGCGGGCAGCAATCAGTAGATTTTCCAGTGCACAGCCCAGGCTGATCCATAGTTCGCGATCACCGGGATCAACGACCGACAAACGGCGGGCGTAATCGGGATAGATTTCTATAGCATTTTGCTTGATAACGAACTTCCATGGTTGGGTATTATGTCCATTCGCTGCAAGCGTTGCGTAGCGGACAATTTCCTGCATTTGTGCTGACTTAGTCAAATTCTTTTCAAAAGGTCTTCGGATTTGTTTGGCTTGTTCATCATAATTCAGCCATGGGGCATACTCGAAAAACATATATCCCCCGGCTGCGGTTATTCCGACAGCTGCCAGATATTTCAGAAAGTTACGACGTCTGATGGTTGAATGAGACTGTATTTTATTCATAGATCAACTCCTTGCGCAGCAGCAAATGCAGAATGATATTTACCCGTCTGACATAGGTTTATTTGTACTGATTAATTTTACGATCACTGCTTGTATTAGTGAGTAATTTAATCCTCCTTCAGTATCTTGACTTTAGTTTTTTTAAGAACATTTCTAATTATTCTAAGTGTTTTAAGTTGAGAGTCCACTCTATCGGTAAGGCGCAAACTACAGGTATATGCCTGCCGCTAAAAAACAAATTAAAAAGGTAAACGATCAGGAGTATGGTCTCATTATATCCTATGTTATTATAATCGGAACATCTGCCTCTCATTTACCTTTTTCTATCTGAAGGAGTTAATGACACCTGGAGCGCAAATTGCATATCAAGCGCCTCAAAGATAACCACTATACATGGGGCATTCTCCGGATGATATATTTCGTAACCGTATCCGGCAACTACAGCTGGAATTGAAAGTTTGAAGCGATATTTTGTGTCTGCAAGTATCGCTTTTGTTTGTCCGGCAATCATGTTAAGTATTTCACCAATTCCATCCTTTACATCATTTTCTTCTAATTCGGCGACTTCCATATCCAGAATAACGGATATTACTTTTTTAGCTAAATCATAAGAAAAACTTATTGCTATCGATCCCGCCGCATCACCTGTCAGCCCCATGATTCCTGATATTTCTCCAAATATCTTATAGTCTTTTTTTAAAAAGAGTGATTTTCGCTTTACATGTATTCCGGACATTACTTCAAAAACTTCTTTGGTGGCGGATATAAAAGGATTGACCATACTGACATTCAACGATATCCGTTTTCCTGCCGGCTTTACATTTTTTTCTATATTTTTAATCAGCTCTTTTTTGTTTACAGGCAAAATCAAGATTGATGTAGCGCCAAATGAAATTGCTTGTTTTAAAATAAACATTGAAGCTTCGTTTCCGGCGGCAAGAACAGGAATATTTAGATAGCCGCATCTCTCTTTTATATTTGTAATGGTGTTTTTGCAATCATCAAGTGAGTTAGTCCGGCTTATTCCAACATAAATTATCTCAATATCTTCTAAAGATTCAACTTTATCAAAATTATCTACAAACTTAATACTAATTTCATCTGACAGTGATCTAAACGGTTCATCTAAATTAATCACGAGAACTTTACTTTTTATGAATCGACTTAATTGTTTAATTTTATTTCTTTCGAGGGTCTTTTTTGCCTTCAGCGCCTTCAGCATATAAATTGTACATTATTTTGATTTTGTTTTATATTTTTTTTGTGCTGAAATTTTTTATTAATGTCGAGCGTAAGATTTTTACCAGACTCTCTTTCCTTCACATCAACAAAGCTTTCGATAAAAATAATTTTAAGTCTACTTTCTCTGTCATTTTATGTTAATGTTAGTATAGCAATCTGTTTTATCAAGAGAAATCCGTTTTTTGTGCATTCGGTAAAAATAGATTATTCTTGTCGGATATGGTGTTTGCTGTCTTTTGTATAATAGAATTTTCCACCCTTATAAAATCGCTGTACAGTTGTCAAATTCGCGGCTTTTTACTGCGCAGCGGTTTTATTATGCCTGTGGAATTTTGTTTTCAATAGCGGAGAAAAAATGTTTGCAAGAGATATTTTGCATATAGACAAACTATCGCACGAAAGTATACTATGGAAATGTCGGAAGCTGTCTGGAGATCGGTATGAAAAAACAGGTTTCTATAATTTCTTTTGTGGGATATCATAATTCAGGAAAAACAACACTACTTTTGAAAGTAATTGATGAGCTTATAAGCAGGAATCTTTCAGTAGGTGTTATAAAGCATGACCCGAAAGGAAAAGCTCGAATAGACGAAGGCAAAAAAGACAGTGCTCTTTTCTATCAGAAGGGCGCAAAAGAAGTTGCACTTATATCACCTTATTTTTCAGCCATCAAGATAAGAGGTTCTCAAAATTTAAAAAAAATAGCGGCACTTTTCAATGATGTTGATATTATATTGGCTGAGGGTTTCAAATCCGATTCGAATATTTCAAAAATATGGGTTGAAAGCGCGGAAGACCAATTAAGTGATCTGAACAAAATGAATCCTATAATAGCTTTGATCGGCAACGATGATCATAAATTTAACTGCCCTCTTTACAGGCAGGATCAGATAGCTGAAATTGCCGAATTGATCATAGAATATGTTAAGTAAAGCTGCGGATTAGTTTTTATACAAAAGCTGACTGTTGGGTTGTTGAGAATAATCTTTTTCCAATCTCAAGCTGTTCTCTTGTATTGATGTTAAAAAATGAGATAAGATTCTGATCAAACGGTCTCATTTTTTCTTCATAAATATATTTGACTTTTAGAGTCATCAATATCCCTTTTAGCGAGAGCTGGGCATTCTCTATTGCTTTTAATATAGTTTCCAAACAACTTTTTTTGTAAAATGCAAATGTTGTCTGCGGCCTTTCATAAAATGGAACAACAGCGTCTATATCTTTTGAAAGCTGAGATTTTAAAAACAAAATGAGGTCGGCTTTAGCAAACGGCATATCCCCCGAGATTAGAAAGACCGTTTCCGCATCAACAGTTCTAATCGCAGAATAAAGACCGACAAGCGGTGCCGATACGGAATATAAATCGACTATGAATGACCTATTGTCAATATAATGATTTAAATTTTCCTTTCCGACAACATAGATCGGAAACAGACGAGAGATCACCGATATCGTATGATCTATTATTCTTTTTCCGTCAATTTTAATCAAGAGTTTATTTTCTTTCATTCTGGCGGATTTGCCGCCAGCTAAAACTATACCGGCAACTCCACCAGAAATGATATTACTCCTCTACCCCTAATTTTTTGAGGATTTTTTCAAGCAAACACCAGTCTGTAAACGCCGACTGCATCATATTTAATCCTACAAACAGAGTGAAGGCAAACCACCATTTATTATAAAAAAGACCGAGTAGTACGGATATAACTATAAAGATACCCGGAAGTAAGCGCATATAATTTTTTAGTTTCATTTTGATTCACTCCTCAAAGATTTTAAAATATCTCTGTTTAAAAGTTTAAAACCGTCGTTAAGGTGCAAATTGCAGGTAATAACAGAGTTGCTGTCGAAATTTGCAGCATGGAAGAGATCAATTCGGGGTTCAAGTAGCATCTTATGGATTAGCAAAAGTGCTCCTTAAAATCCGGCCTGCTCTCTTTCAAGTAGAAAATTCCAGTGTTCATCGGTCAGCTGCTGAATTTTCTCAAGAGCCTCTTTGCCCTTGGGTGTAAACAGGTGGGCATAACGTTTCTGTTTTTTGAGGTATTCTTCTACCGGCAGTTTGTTTTTAGGTTTGTAGTTCACTTTGCTTCTACGATTTTCAATCTCATAAAGAGGCCATATACAGGTATCTACTGCTAATTTGGCAAGATTTATTGTATCTTTGGGATCGTATCCCCACCCGGTGGTGCATGGTTGGATAACATTCAGATATGCCGGTCCATTCTGCTTCAGTCCTTTCTTGACCTTTTTGATCAAGTCCATCCAATATGACGGAGATGCCTGAGCTGTATAAATTTCGTGGGCTGCCATTATTTCCATAATATCTTTGCGTTTCTGTTTTTTCCCTATCGGGTCGGCCGTACCTACAGCAGAAGTTGTTGTCCTTGTGCCGTACGGTGTTGCGCTTGATCGCTGATTTCCGGTATTTTGATAGGCTTCATTGTCGTCGCAGACATACAAAAACCGATGACCTCTTTCTGCTGCTCCCGACAGTGCTTGAAGTCCTATATCGTATGTTCCGCCGTCACTTCCGAATGCTATAAAAACAATTTTGTCGTTGTTCAGCTTTCCTCTTCTTGATAACGATTTATACATAGATTCGGCACCTGACAGGGTAGCTGCGACATTCTCAAATGCATTGTGTATCCATGGAATATTCCAGCTTGAATACGGATATAATCCTGTGCAGACTTCCAGACATCCGGTTGAATTTGCCATAACCGGCTGATAGCCTTCCTGCATTGCCGTATTCAAAACCATTCTGACGATGATCGAGTGGCCGCACCCGGGACACAATCTGTGCCCTCCTTCCAGCAATTCTTTATTTAAAGCCAATTTATTTAAAAATGAAAGTTTTTTTGCCATTTATCCTCCTGTGCTAAGCGCGAAGATTGATATAGTTGATCAGGTCTATCTTTTTACCCTCAGCCGCTTCTTTGAGTTGTTCTATCACAGTTTTGACATGACTGACTGTGGTGTCGCGCCCTCCAAGACCGTAAGTATAATTTACGATAGGTATGTTGGATTTTCCATACATAGCAGATCTTATATCTGTACATAATGCAGCGGTTTGAGCACCGGCAGTTATGCATCTGTCAAATACACCTATTGCTTTTGCGCCTTTAAGTGCTTCGATAATATCTTTATATGGAAACGGCCTAAAAAGTTTGACACGTAAAAATCCGGCAGAGATTCCATTCGCTCTCATCTCATCTACGGCATCCTTTATTGTGCCGCTTACCGCTCCCATTCCTATGACAACAATATCTGCATCATCACTGTGATATTTTTCAATAACTCCGTATGATCGTCCAAACTTTTCACCGAACTCTTTATCTACAGCTTTAAATGCATCGCAGGCGTTTAAAAGTCCCTCGAGCTGACTTCTTCTGTGCTCATAATACCAATCAGGCGGTGCCCATGCTCCAAAAGTTACAGGATGTTCCGTGTCCAGAAGTGAATATTTGGAATGATATTCCCCGATAAATTTCTGAACCGCCTCGTCATCTTCCATATACCAGTTTTCAACCGTGTGACTTATATCAAAACCGTCTGCAATCGGCATAACGGGAGTGAGGACCGATTCATTTTCCGCTAGTTTAACGCTTTGTATAATTGTATCATAAAATTCCTGTGAGTCTTGGCAAAACAGCTCTACCCAGCCCGATTCACGCACACCATATACATCGGAAAAATCTCCATGAATATTTAGGGGCCCCGAGAGTGCTCTTGCTACAACCGGTGCCACAATGGGGCGTCTCATTCCTGATGCAATGTATAAAATTTCAAACATCAAAGCTAAGCCGTTGGCACTTGTCGCTGTCATCACTCTTCCGCCTGCAGCAGAAGCGCCGACACATGCGCTAATAGCAGAGTGTTCGGATTCCACAGTAACAAACTCTGTGGTCATTTTTCCATCAGCAATAAATTGTGAAACAGCCATTGGAATCGGTGTTGATGGGGTAATTGGAAATGCCGCAATTACATCCGGATTTATCTGTCTAATTGCATGCGCTGCGGCTTCATTGCCTGATAATGCAACTCTTTTACTCATTTTTGCTCCTTACTGAAGGCAAGCTCAGTTTTCTCTTCCAGCGAGAGGTCTTTAGCCTTTTCTTCCAAAATCATGACTAGTGAATTTGGTTTTGTGGGGCACTGTTCTACACATATTTCGCAGCCTTTGCACTTAAAATAATCAATACCGGCCATATGGCCATCTTTGGCTATTATAGCCGTGTCGGGACATCCCAGCCAGCACATCATACAGTCTATGCATGTATCGGCGTTCCAAACCGGCTGTTCGCTGCGCCATGATCCTGTTTCATACATACGGCTGTTGCCTGCGTCTATCACCATAGCTCCGATTTCAACAGACCGCCAACCGAGCAGATTTCCATCCTTGTCGCATCCAGGAGTTATAAAATTCTTTTTATTATTCATCAAGAAACCTCCTCGAACGCTCTCCCGATGGAACGCAGATTGCCTTCTATTATTTTATTCGAAAATTTTCCCTGTTCTTCAAATATTTCTTTTGTGGTTTTCATAATTTCTTCTTTAGAGAAAATTCCTGTAATTTTTGCAACTGCACCCATCATTGGTGCATTCGGTATGGCCTTTCCGAGTTCTTCTCTGCTTATTTTATTCGCGTCTACCACATACGTTTTGAAAAGTTCCGAATCGATTCCGAGTTCTTTGATGATTTCTTTTTTTGTTTTTGGCGAATTGATGATGAAGCTTGCCCCTTTTTTGGCTCCTTCTGAAATATCTACGATTCCAACCAGACTTGGATCTAAAAGAACGACAACATCAGGTATCATCTTCAAAGAATGGCGTCTTATCGGGGAATTTTCGATTCGCGTAAACGCTGCAACCGGAGCCCCGCGTTTTTCGGCTCCGTATATGGCAAATCCCTGCACATATTTATCCGGATCCTGCGCAACCAGCTCGGCAATAGTTTTGGCGGCAGTAACTGCGCCCTGGCCGGCTCTTCCGTGCCAGCGTATATTAAGCTTTGCAGCCATATTTTCCTCCTTAATATTTTATTTATCTAATAATAGTTTAATTAGTCATGGTGTCAAATGTTTTTCATGATAACCTTTTAACGGTTTTTTTCATATTACAAGATTGTTAAATAATAAACGTATCAGCCGAAAGCCGGGGAAGGTGTGAGATTGCAACCAGCCTTTCATCTAAAGTTTTTCTTTTGTTGTCCGTCCGATGATAATATTAACTTATAATTGCTGCGTTCAGGGATCAATTGAGATATTCTCAAGAGCGGTACGCCACTCCTTTGGAATGATAACGGGTTTCTTTTCTCCGTTCATACAGACCGAATCAATTTCAGCTTCACAGACGACTATCTCTTTTGCAGTTAAACAATAGGTATATTGAATACTTGCCTTTTTTATCGATTTTATTTCTATATCAACCGTTAATATATCGCCAAACTCTACCGGTTTTCTATAGCGAATATTAACTTTTCTTACCGCGAGGAAAATGAATTTCTTGTGCCATTCCGCAATATTAATACCGTATGCAGACATAAGATCCGTTTTGGCTCGCTCAAGAAATTTAAGATAGTTGGCAAAATACACTACACCTGCGGCATCTGTATCTTCGTAATAAATTTTATAATCAAATCTCATTTTTGGTCAAAATAGTTTTTGTAAGACGTTTGCCCAATTCTACGCCGGGCTGATTGAATGCATCAATATTAAGCAGTTCTCCGGTAATTGCCGTTGCCAGCATCAAATTCATTATAAGCAGGCCAAGCGACTGTTCTGAATATGAGTCAGTTTCAATAGAAATAACCGGTGAATGCTCCGCAAGACTATGTTTGGTGGCTCTGTACTCTGCGTATTTGATTTCGTTTAGAGAATACCCAGATAGATAGTTGAACCGATCGAAATCCGGGCCTGCATTTAATCTTTCATCGCGATTTGCGGGACCGCGAAAGAAGCAGAACAGTTTATCCAGCGGACCTTCTCTGTAAAGCTGAATTTGGCTGTGCTGGTCGGATGTGCCCTGCGCAACGATCGGAGTTTGCCCGGTTCTTATCGGATTTCCGTCTTTGTCAATAAGTTTTCCAAGGCTTTCAGCCCAAAGTTGTCTAAACCAGTAAACTGTTTTAAGCAGTTTTTCAGAATAGCAGAAAAGTACCAGATTGCGCCTGTTTTTTCTGAGAAATTCGGACGCTATAGCGGCTAACAGATATGGAGATGCATGTGTATCTGAAATAAGATTTTCCAATGCCCGGTTCATTCCGACAAAAATTTTGTCTATGTCGTATTCGAGAAAACTTGCAGCTGCCATTCCTACCGGCGTAAATACGGAATATCTTCCCCCCACATTATCCGGTATTAAAAATCGCTTGATATTATGATTATCTGCATAATCTTTTAGAAATCCGCTGCTGCCGGTACTGACTATAATCTGCTTACCGGGGTCTCCTTTAAAATGATTAATCAGATAGATAAAATTTGCTATCGTTTCGACGGTTGAACCTGATTTGCTGACGATATGGTAGCATGTATTCGGACTATAGGTAAGAGATGATATGTATGAACTGTCTATATCGTCTACAAATTCAATCGATTTGCCTTTTGGTGTATCCAGAAATTCGCAGAGTGCCTGAGCGCCAAGCACCGAACCTCCCATTCCAATCTGCACAAACCGGTTCCATTTTCCTTTTCGACTTTCGAAATAGTTTATCAAATCGGTGTCTTTCTTTACTGATGAAAATCCCCAATTGCCGAAAATTTTCGTGATTTGTTTTTTTAGTCTAACGCACTCGGCTTCTATAGAACTTATAAATGATTTATCAAAAAATTCCCGGTATAAAAGCCTCACAAAATCTTTTTTATATTGTTATTGGCGTCTACCAGCACAATTTTCGGTTTAAATTCATTTAGTCGCTCTTCTTCAATCATTGCATAGGACACTATTATTATGAGATCTCCAACCGATGACATTCTGGCTGCCGCTCCATTCAAACAGATTGTTCCGCTGTCCGGTTTTCCATAAAGACAGTATGTAGTGTACCTGCTGCCATTATTTATATCATAGATGCTTACCTGTTCGTACGGTACAATTCCGGCGGCTTTTGCTAATTTTGAATCAATTGTTATGCTTCCTTCATAATTAAGATCAGCCTGGGTAACGATTGCTCTGTGAATTTTACCTTTCATCATATTTAGCAGCATTTATCCTCCTATAACCAAATATTATCAATTAATCTTGTCTTGTCAAAAAAAACGGCAAGTGAGATAAGGCTGTTGTTTTTACTTATCTCGCTGAGTTCTGACAGACTATCCGTTCTGTTGCAGGAAATATAATCTATTTTTGCCTCTTTGGATTTTCCAATCTCTTCTTCCATTTCCTTTTTTATAATGTTCCACTTTTTTTGCCCGGCCTGAACAATCGTTCTGGCTCTCATTAATGCATTATACAGAACCACGGCTTCCCGCCTCTGCTTTTCATTCAGGTAGCTGTTTCTGCTTGAATATGCCAGACCATTCTGTTCTCTCACGGTTTCAACAGGTATTATTGAAATCGGCATATTAAGATCATCAGTCATTTTTTGTATAACAATCAGCTGCTGTGCATCCTTTTTTCCAAAGAATGCGAAATCCGGCATAATCATCATAAAAAGTTTTGCCACAAT
>JAADFJ010000102.1:0-40654 GCA_013152955.1 Campylobacterota bacterium | reverse complement strand
GTTGTTGAAAAATTATCATGGTAAATCTCTTCTGTCGGCGGATAAAATAGCAGATCCACCTCATTATCAATACACAGATTTCGATCATGAACAAAATCTCTCGGATAGCTGTTCAGATCTTCATTAGGTGCAAACTGTGTAGGATTGACAAAAATCGATACCACAACTGTTTTGCATATAGAACGAGCCTGTTTAATAAGTTCCGCATGTCCTTTATGCAGTGAACCCATTGTCGGAACAAGTCCTATCGGACGTTTGCCGTTTTTTACAAGAGAACGCAGTTCCAGTACCGTTTTTGCTATTTTCATATTATGAGACCGCTGCACAATAATTGCCTCCGCAGAAGCCGAATAAATAGCAAGATTTAGAAATTAAAATTTGATGGACTAACCGATTAGTTAAGGGCACTTCTGCTGATCCGTAAACGATCATCTTGAGTCCCAAATCCGCCTCCTCTGTGCTGCAAATTTCGGCAATAGCTCTGTTATTACCTGCAATTTGCGCCTTGATGAGACAAATTTGGACTCTCAATCCAAAACGCTTAGAGTTAGCAGAAGCGTCCTGTAGAATTTTATTTCTTGAAGACTGTCCGATATCAGCCTTCCCTGTGGGCGATATCTGCTTATCTCTATGCTTTGTTAAACTTTCTTGAATTAACCGGTTAATCCTGCAGAAGTTTGCCTCGCCTGTGAAAAAGCTGATATTGCTGTGAAGGTGCTTACTGTGCAGCGGTCTCATTATTTCCAGCTGTGCTTATCGTCAGGAAATTTTCCCGCTTTTACCTCTATCGAATAGGTCTTTATGGCATCTACAGCTATCCGTTTAAGATTTGCGTAACGTTTTACAAACTTGGGCTTAAATTTGTCAAATAATCCCAAAAGATCGTGATATACCAAAACCTGCCCATCGCAATAGACTCCGGCCCCTATCCCTATTGTTGGAATTGATATTGATTCGGTTATAAGTTTTGCTACATGTGATGGGACAGCTTCAAGCACAATTGAGAATGCTCCTGCTTCCTCAAGCTGCTTTGCAGCCAGAAGCAGCTTTTCTGCAGATTTTTCATCTTTTCCCTGAAGATGGTATCCTCCCAACTGATTAACCGATTGCGGTGTAAGTCCAAGATGACCCATCACGGGAATTCCTATTGAGGTAAGTTTTTTTGTCAATTCAGGAAGATTGCCTTCGATCTTGATCGCTTTTGCTCCCAACTTAAGAAAACTACCTGCATTTTTTATGGCATCTGAAAGATTCGTCTGATATGATAAAAACGGCATATCCGCAATTACCGGAACGCCCTTAGCGCCCTTTACTGCAATATTGGTGTGATACTGCATTATTTCCATTGAAACCGGCAGGGTCGAGTCGTTGCCGTCTATCACCATTGACAAAGAATCGCCTACAAGAATCAAATCAATTCCTGCTTCTCCTGCTATTGATGCCTGGGTAAAATCATAAGCGGTGATCATAGCGATTTTTTCACCATTCCGCTTCTTTTTTATAAGATCTGTTAATTCCATGGCTTCCTCCTCTCAGGTAAACCTGTTTTTATCGAACCTTTATAATTTTCTGAATCGCGAGAGCTTCTCTCCTTTCACGGTAGAGAGCCTTTACTGTTTTATGCAATCCAGGATATATCCAGTCGCCCGCAATCTCACATGCAGGCAGCATAGCAAATTTCCGCCTCAGCATCTCTTTATGAGGGACAGCTAAACGCCTGCTATATATTAGTTTAATATCAAAAAGTAAGATGTCAATATCTATTAATCTGGGCCCCCATCTGATTGAGTGCTTTCTTCCTAAGCCAATTTCCGTATTTTTGAGAAAAGCAAGGAGACTAAAGGGAAGCAACTCTGTTTCGACTGTTATGCACCGATTATAGAAGTCCGGTTGATCGATATATCCTGTAGGCCCGGTTTTATAAAGACTTGATGCTCGCTTTATGTATAAGGTTTTACCGATACAATCAATTGCTTGCGCTATGTTCTCTTTTTTGCTGCCCAGATTACTTCCCAAACCAAGAAGAACTTTAAATTGATGCAATAGTTTTAGCAGCCTCACTCAGGGTTTTCTCATCCGCTGTCATGCTTATTCTGAAATATCCCTCACCCGATTCTCCAAATCCGACTCCTGGAGTTACAACAATTCCTTTATCGACAAGAAGCGCTTTTGCAAACTCTTTTGAGCTCCTTCCATCCGGTGTTTTTATCCAAAAATAAAATGTTGCCTCTGGAAGTTTGAAATTAAAACCTCCTTTTCTTAAGGCTTCTGCTAATTTTGCTCTTCTTGAAATATAAATTTTGCGTATGGAGATGCTAAGTTGTTCATAGTTATTCAGCGCATAGCATGCAGCATCCTGTACCGCACCAAAGGCTCCCGAATCCAGATTGGTCTTTATTTTTCCAAGTCCTTCGACAAGTTTTTTATTACCGACGGCCATTCCTATTCTCCAGCCGGTCATATTAAAGCTTTTGGACAACGAATTAAGTTCTATCACAACATCTTTAGCGCCAGGCAGACTAAGTATGCTTATGGGCGGTTTCTTGTAATAGATTTCTGAATACGCCTGATCCGATGCTATAATGATATTATATTTTTTGGCATAAAATATAGCTTTTTCATAGAATGAATAATCGGCAATAGCTGAGGTGGGATTGTTTGGATAGTTCAGATAGATCAATTTAGCTTTTTCCAGCATATCAGCAGACAGAGTTTCGAAATCGGGCAAAAAATTATTTTTTTCCAGCAGTGGCATTTTATAACTGACTCCGCCGGCAAACATTGTTCCGGTGGAATAAACCGGATATGAAGGATCCGGAATCAGCGCAACATCACCGGTGTTCAAAAATGCCATCGGGAGATGTCCTATGCCCTCCTTAGAGCCAATAAGGGAAATTATCTCATTCTCAGGATTTAATTCTACATTAAAACGGTTTTTATACCACTCTGATACCGTTTTTCTAAATTTTGACGAACCTTTATAGCTTGGATAACAGTGGTTCTTGCTATTATGCAGCGCATCGGCAGCCGCGTCAATAATCGGTTCGGGTGTAGGCAAATCCGGGTCCCCGATTCCGAGATCAAGAATCTTCCTTCCCTGCTTCAAAAGTCTGTTTTTTTCATCATCAATTTCCGCAAATAGATATGGCGGAAGTTTCTTTAATCGATTGGAAACCGTAAAATTCATATCATTGCTCCTTGAATGTTTTCGTTATAAATTTAAAGTGTACCTCTATTAATTCATGAACAATTGCCTTGAACTCCAATCCACATTATCTGTGTTGTAAATCGCGGCAGTAGTCATCTGTCGTTTGTAATTTGTATCTTTATGAGGTTGATTTGGACTTTCACCAAAACACCTGAAATTAATAAAAGCACCATAAAAGCTTGCATTAAACTATGCAGCGATACTATCTGCTGCCGACAACATAATTTGTCAGTTCACCTATTTTATCAATCTTTATTGTCACTTCATCCCTAGGTTTAATTTCTCCTACTCCTTTTGGGGTTCCGGTTGCTATTATATCTCCCGGCAAAAGAGTCATAATGTTTGAAATAAAGCTTATCAGTTCGTAGACATTTTTTATCATAAGTGAACTGTTTCCTGACTGACGCAGTTTTCCGTTTACGAAGCACTTGATCTCAAGATCGAAAGGATCAATATTTCGTGCTATTGCCGGGCCGATTGGGCAAAATGTATCGAATGATTTAGCCCGCGTCCATTGTCCATCCGATTTTTGCAGGTCTCTCGCAGTTACATCGTTCAGGCAGCAATATCCCAATACGCTGTCTTTTGCTTCCTGCACAGTGATATTTTTTGTTTTTTTACCTATCACAACACCGAGTT
Source organism: Campylobacterota bacterium (assembly GCA_013152955.1). Lineage (GTDB taxonomy): Bacteria > Campylobacterota_A > Desulfurellia > JAADFJ01 > JAADFJ01 > JAADFJ01. The sequence continues at coordinate 36,807 of JAADFJ010000102.1, read as the reverse complement.
CGGCTTCATAATCAACATGATGGGTCATATCCGGATAGATAATTTTATCATTGGGACCTATAATTGCGGTTGACGGTTTTATAAAAAGTTTGGGAGACGGAATACCTGTTATTTCAGGATGAAGTTCTCCGATATGAGAAGCGTAATTAAGTCCGATTGCTACAACTTTACTCGGTTCAGCAGGAGCGAGAAGTTTAACATCACTGAGGGCGATCTCGCCGATTACAGCCGAATCGTTGCAAAAAGGGCTTTTATCGAGAATGCCTATGAGTCCTTTTCTATAAATTCCAAATGCACTTTTTCCATTTTTACTGAATCGGACAAAGCACTCTTGTGCAAAAATTTTACTCTTCAAAATATTCCTCCGTCGATCTGTTTTCAAAGCTTGTATATTCGTTAATGAACACCAATTTCACCGTACCCACGGGTCCGTTGCGCTGTTTTCCTATTATGATTTCAGCTGTTTTATCATCATTCTCTTTATCTCTTTTGTAAAAACTGTCTCTGTATACAAAAAGAATCAGATCCGCATCCTGCTCTATCGCTCCCGATTCTCTTAAATCTGAAGCTCTGGGGCGCTTGTTGTCTCTTGCTTCAGGTGCTCTGTTTAACTGAGAGAGAAGAATTACCGGAACATTAAGTTCCTTTGCCATTATTTTAAGCGATCTTGTGGTTTCTGAGATTTCAAGATCTTTTCTCTCTTTTTCACGCATTTTTATAAGCTGCAGATAGTCGATAATTATGAGATCAAGTCCATGCTGCAGTTTTGCTTTTCTGCATTTTGCGGCAATCTGCATAGTAGCAGTTGACGGAGTGTCATCAATATACAATTTTGCCGCTGATAATCTGTCAAGTGCATCAGTGATTGTAGTCCATTGATCATTTTTGAATCTTCCTGTTCTGATCAAATAGCTGTCAATTTTTCCTATTGATGACACAAGTCGAAAGACAAGCTGTTTTCTTGACATTTCAAGAGAAAAAAATGCCACATTTTTAGCTGCATCAAGTGAAGCGTATTGGGCTATATTGAGTGCAAAGCTGGTTTTCCCCATTCCCGGTCTGCCTGCTATTATTATCAGATCACCATTCTGAAAACCGCTTGTCATTTCATCAAGCTTATCGAACCCGGTAGAGATGCCTGAAAGGTCGCTGCCTTTCGATTTGTGCAATCTTTCCAACTCATTGGCTACATCGTTTGTATATCCGGCGACAGGAATAAGCTCGTCATTCAATTTGTATGAGGCGATATTGAATATTTTCCGTTCAGCCTCCGACAACAGCTCCTCTGCCGAAAATTTACCGCTGTATCCGTCTAAAAGCAGTTCATTGGATGCGGTTATTATCTTTCTTAATAACGATTTTTCCTTGATAATCTCTATGTAACTTTCGGCAATTGACGGAGTAGGAACAAAATCAGCAACTTCGGCAAGATATCCGACTCCTCCTATCTCATCAATTTTGCCGGTTTTGGAAAGTTCTTCTGAAATTACCACCAGATCTATGGCCTTGCCCGATTTGCTTAGATCTACTATAGCTCCATAAATAAGTCGATTGCTTGGCTGATAGAAATCATCCGGCGATAGTTTTGACAATGCATCATAAAGTGCATCCTGAGATATCAATATTGAGGCAAGAAGTGATTTTTCTGCCTCAATATTGGATGGTAAGAATTGCTTAAGATTCCCTTTCGGCATTATCCTGTTTGACAGTCAGTTTCAAGGCTGCCTTAATGCCTCCATAAATATTGATATATATAGTATAATCACCGATAGATTTTATCGGTTTTTCAATGACAATTTGTTTTTTATCAATATCGTATCCCTCTTTGGCTATGAGTTCTTTTATTTCATTGCTTGTAACCGCACCAAAAAGCTTGCCGGAGGAACCTGCTTTTTTCTCAATTTCAAGTTTCAACGCTTCAAGTTTTGCCTTGTTGTTATCGGCATTTTTCAGCCGAGCACTATATCTTTTTTCTGCTTCAAGCTTTTGCTGTTCCACAATCTTTTTATTTGCTTTTGTAGCCACTATAGCAAGACCCTTAGGTATCAGGAAATTGTTCGCATATCCTCTGGCAACTTCCTTAATTTGACCAATTCTTCCGAGTTTATCAATGTCATCCAGCAAGAGTATTTTCATAACGGTATCCTAATGCGAATGAATTGTAAATGGAAGCAAAGCCATATTTCTTGCGCGCTTTATCGCCGTTGAGAGCTTCCTCTGATGTTTTGCACAGTTGCCCGAATTTCTTCTTGGAATAATCTTAAATCGTTCGGTCAGATAATGTTTTAATGTGGATACATCTTTATAATCTATCTCGTCCACATGATTAACGCAAAAATAGCAGAATCTTTTTCTTACAAAAAATCTGCTTCTTCCGCCATCTCTACTTTTTATTCTTGCCATTTATACTCCTTCTTCATCAAAATGGTATATCATCTTCTTCTATCGGATTGTCGGGACTGTTCGTTTCCTGCTGTTTTGGGGTAACTTTAGGCGATCCCATAAACTGAATACGCTGCGCTACTATTTCATGTTTTGAGCGTTTTCCACCATCGGATGCCTCCCATGTTCTATATCTAAGTCTTCCATCAACTAAAATACTGCTGCCTTTTTTGAGATATTGATGCACATTCTCAGCCTGTTTTCCAAAGACCGAAATATCAATAAACATAGTATCCTCAATCTTGTTACCTTCTTTATTTGTATAACTGTTGTTTACAGCGATTCCTATCGTTGCAACAGCAATACCGGAAGGCAAATATCTCAATTCCGGATCTCTTGTCAGGCGACCCACGAGAATTACCTTGTTATAATCAGCCATATACTGCTCCTTTAAGTCTCTTCGGTTTCCGCCGTATTTTCGCTTTCCGGTTCTTCAGCTTTGCCTTCATACAGATCAATATCTTTTTTATACATAAGAATGGTTTGAAAACGAATTATTCCGTCTGTTATTCTAAAATATTTGTCAAGCCTGTCCGGTGCATCTTCGCCGGATTTATAATGCCACAATCGATAAATCCCATATTCGTCTTTATCTATTTTATAGGAGAGAGTCTTTTTATTCCAATTCTCTGCCTTTAAAATTTCTCCTGATTCCTCTCTTATGGTTGATTCTATCTTCGAGGCTATTTCATCTATTACTTTCTCGGGAAGATCATACTTAAACACAACCATCGTTTCATAATAACGCATACACACCTCTTTATTCATATATGGAACGGTCATTATAACCATCGAAAAACTATTTTCAACAGCAAATGATAATAATTAAAGCGGAATATGTCAATAGAGCGAATCACCCTATTTAAAAATCTATATGAAAAAATAATAAAATGAGGAAGTTCGAAGATAGCAGAAAGAGTAGATTTTCAACAGGAGGCAATTTTATGTTCAGAAATCTCGAAGAAGAGGAAGGCTGCCGTGAATACGTTTGTTGTGCAGCAGTATCATCTATAATAATACTTCTGTTTTTTTATATCCTCAGAATATTGTATTGAAGAATTAGCTGATAAGGATATGATGAATAGTTTGTTTGGAAACAAGAGCATAGGAGCGATTTGAAAAGTTGAGATAGCCTGATATTGTAATGAAAATAGGGGGCCGTTCCAACAGACTTAGTTGAAATTTTTTAAAAAGAGGTTAGAAATAGTGTTTATGAATTTAACTATTAAAAATGCAAACCTGTATGATGTTGATAAAATTTATGACATTATAAAGCAGGAGGCTCAGAGAAATCTGCTTCTTGTGCGTACAAAAGATGAAATAGCCTCAGAAATAAGAACATTTAAGCTGGCAGAAAATGATAATAAGACGGTTGGATGTGCATCTCTGTATATATGGAACAGAAAATGGGCTGAAATAAGATCTCTTGCTGTGGTTCAGAGTGCCAGAATGACAGGAGTTGGCGGAAAGTTAATCAAAAGTCTGATATATGATGGAAAATTATTAGGCTTGGAGCAGGTTTTTGCATTAACATATCAGGTAGATTTTTTCAGAAAGCAAGGTTTTTATCTAATTGAATTCAGTGAAATTCCTGACAAAAAAATATGGGATTATTGTGCGAGATGTCCGCTGCTTTCCTGCTGTAATGAAAAAGCCATGCTTCGGGATCTGTATTGAGCAAACTATCCTGCATAAGAAATTTTTCAATTATTGCCCATATTGATCATGGAAAATCAACGCTTGCGGACAGGCTTATTGAGCTTACCGGAACTGTAGAAAAGCGTGATATGAAAGAGCAGCTTCTTGACAGCATGGAACTTGAAAGGGAGCGCGGAATAACCATAAAGTCGCAAACTATTTTAATGAGATATCTGTATAATAATGAAAATTATTACCTCAATATGATTGATACACCCGGACATGTAGATTTTTCTTACGAAGTATCCAGAGCGCTGAGAGCAAGTGAAGGAGTTCTTCTTGTAGTCGATGCGACGCAGGGGGTGCAGGCCCAAACAATTGCAAATGCGTATATGGCGATCGAGGCAGGATGCAAAGTGATACCGGTGATAAACAAGATAGATCTTCAGAGTGCAGATGTCGAAGGATGCAAGGAACAGATACGCTTTATGATCGGAATAGATGCAGCCGAAGCAATAGAGATTTCGGCTAAATCCGGAAAGGGCGTTGACCGGATAATAGAATCAATCATAAAACAGATTCCTCCGCCTGTCGGTGATAAGACAGCCCCCTTGAAAACGCTTATTGTTGATTCCTGGTATGATAATTACAAAGGCGTAGTTATGGTTACGAGAATTATGGATGGAAGCATCAAATCGGAAGACAAGCTTTTTTTGATGGGTACCAAAACTGAATTGACAGCAACAGAAGTAGGAGTTTTTAAGCCGAAACCGGTTTCCATTGGTGAGCTTTCCACCGGAATGGTAGGATACGTTGCAAGCGGTATAAAGGATATTTCTCTTGCGAGAGTGGGAGATACGCTTACACATTTCAATAATCGTACAGAGAAAAAAATAGTAGGATATTCCGAAGCAAAACCGATTGTTTTTGCCGGAATCTATCCTGAGAATCCCGAAAATTATGATAAGCTCAAGGAAGCGATTAAAAAATTAAAGCTAAACGATGCGGCAATCAGTTATGAGCCTGAAACATCAAACAGCCTGGGCTTCGGTTTTCGCTGCGGATTTCTGGGCATGCTTCATCTTGATATTTCAAAAGAACGAATTGAAAGAGAGCACGGTATACCAATAGTTGTTACATCTCCAACTGTCGCATATCATATCTATTATACTGATGAATCGGAAAGTTATGCGGTAAGCCCCAACGATTTTGATGACCGATCCAGAATAAGATTTATAAAAGAACCGATTGTCAAAATTACAATACTTGTACCTTCTTGCTTCATAGGCAATATAATGAAACTGCTTGATGAGCGAAGAGGCATACAAAAAGAAATTGAGTATATAACCGAAAGGCAGGCAAAACTTGTTTATACTGTACCTCTTTCTGAAATAATTACCGATTTTTATGATAACTTGAAATCGTTGTCAAAGGGCATGGCAAGTTTTGATTATGAGCAGCACGAAGAGCAGCGGAGCGATTTGGTAAAAGTCGATATACTGATAAATGGAAATAAAACAGATTCTCTGTCTTTTGTTTCGGTAAGACAAAAAGTTTACAGCAGCGGTCGGGAAATATTGGAAAAGCTGAGAGCCTTAATCCCAAGGCAGCTTTTTGAGGTATCAATTCAGGCGGCGATAGGCGGTAAAATTATTGCCAAGGAGCGCATAGCTCCCTTGAGGAAAAATGTGACATCTAAATGCTATGGAGGCGATATAACGCGCAAAAGAAAACTACTCGAGAAGCAGAAAGAAGGAAAAAAACGAATGAAAAAGCTTGGAAAGGTTTTAATACCGACCGAAGCATTTATTACATTGTTAAGGAGATAAAATGAAAAAATTGACTAAGGAAAAATGGATTAGCAATATCAAATCAATTGTTTGGGCGCTTATCATAGCTCTGTTTTTAAGAACATTTGTTGTTGAAGCGTTCAAAATTCCTTCCGGTTCTATGATACCGACGTTGCTGATCGGTGATCATCTTTTTGTAGAGAAATTCGCTTATGGAATAAAATTGCCGATTATTCATGTAAAGATAATACCCGTCGGAGAACCTAAACATGATGATGTTGTGGTGTTTAGATATCCTGTCAATCCATCAATCTATTTTATCAAAAGAATTATAGGAATTCCAGGCGATACGCTTCAAATGATAAATAAAAAGCTATATCGTAATGGAAAGCTGGTTAATGAACCGTTTGTTCAGCATACTGATGATCAGATAGATCCTCCCAACATGCCTGCCGGCCGTTTTGGTTCGCGGGATAATTGGGGTCCGATAATTGTTCCGAAGAAGAGCTATTTTGTTATGGGAGATAATAGAGATGAATCATACGACAGCAGATTTTGGGGATATGTGCCTGAAAAAAATCTGGTAGGCAAGGCCCTATTTATATATTTTTCCGACAGAAACGGAGATCCGTTCAATGTCAGATGGAAAAGAATATTTACAACAGTACATTAATTTATGATCCCGAATATAGTTACATCCGTTAGAATCGTTTTGGCGCCATTTATCCTGATAGCGCTATCGCGCAACAATTTTTATCTGTTTTTTATTTTGATGTCAATTGCAGCCGCTAGTGATGTGATTGATGGAATGCTTGCAAGAATACTCAATCAGAGAACAGTTGCAGGTCAACTGCTTGATCCCTTAGCCGATAAATTTTTGATCGATTCCCTTTTTCTTGCACTTTATATGCGCGGCAGTGTGCCTGTATGGATTGCACTTATTGTAATTCTCAGAGATGGTATACTTATAGTAGGTATAGCATTAATCGCCATTATACGTTTTATCAAGGGGATTCCGATAGATGAATCTTCATGGAAAAAATTAACGCCGTCTTATATAAGTAAGCTTAACACATTTTTCCAGATATTAACCATAGTGGCTGCACTTGTTAGAATAAAGTATCAGTTCCCGGGCTTGATGACACTGTTTTTTATCACAGCTTTGTTAACTATTCTGTCTATGATACATTATGTTATTAGAGGAATAAACTGGGGTTTCGTATTAAGCGATTAATCTTTTTTTAAATGCTTGTCAACTTATTGAAGTGCTTTTTTAGAAAGAATTTTATAATCAGGTAACAGATAACTGCTATAGGGATACCCAATATAATGCTCCCAATAGAGGTAGGAATAAAGATAGCTGAGCTTATCGAGAGATAATGCTCCATAGTAAAAGGTTTTAGCGAAAATGCAGCACCATTGATACCAACAATACGGGCGCCTATTTTGTAGTCTATGTAATAAATTATAGGTGTGGTTAAAGGATTATTGAACCAGGTTCCTAAAATAGCAGATGCTCTGTTGATTTTGAAAATTGTTGAAAATATGGCTGCTAAAATCATATGAAATCCAAAGGTAGGTGTAATAGATATAAAAACTCCTGTTGCGAAACCAAGGGCGATTTTTTTTACAGATCCATATTGTATCATCAGAGTTTTGAGCAGATGGAAAATATTTTTTATATTCAAATCTACACCTTCTTTTTCTTACGGAAAAGTGTTTTCAGGGAAATAGTTTGACGCTCGTTTAATTCATCAAGCATTTTTAATGCTTTTTTGTTATTTTGATCCCATTTGACTGCTTTTTGCAATACAGCTGCTGCACGGCTCTTAAGGCCTATATTTTTATAAATAGAGGCAAGTTCCAGCAGTGCGTGAATGTTGTACGGTTCCTCATCTATAACCCTTTTGAAATACTCCTCAGCATCATGAAGCTTGCCGAATTCTTTCATTATTTTTGCATATAATAAATTGGCAGCTATATCATTTTTGTTATTCAGCAGATAATTTCTGAGAATGGCACTGCTTCTGGTGTACATTTTACGCTTATACAAGCTATGTGCTGCGGCAACTTCCATTTTTTTGTCTTCATCTGTTTTTATTTTAGTTGAGTTTTTAATAATACTGTTATAGGCATTTTGCATAACTAAAAACTTTTCTATATCACCGCCGACATCAGGGTGATGTTTTTTGGCAAGCCGTATGTATGCACTGTGAATTTCGCTTTTTGATGAATTATCAGGAATTTCAAGTATCTTATAATATTTCTTTGTCATTTAGCGACATCATATTTTTCAGCTTGCTAATGGCTTCGTTTTCAATCTGTCTGACGCGTTCTTTGCTGATTTTTAGATTTTCACCGATTTCTCTTAATGTGGCGGGATTTTTTCCGTCAAGTCCGTATCTTCTGGTCAAAATCATCCGACTTCTTTCCGGAAGGAGTTTGATTGATTTTGTCATATTGGAGATTGCCGATTTCATGATTGCCTGATCCTCAGCTGATTCCAGATCACTTTTGATGAAGTCTATAAATTTATCATCAGATGTCGGTGTAATTTTATCATCCAGGGAGTATGCATATTTTTGAATATTGGTCAGCATCCCGATATCTTTTTTGGAAAATCCTGTAGAGTCCTGAAGTTCTTCCGTTGATGCGCTTCTGCCATGTTCTTTTAAAAAAGATGATCGTTCCATATTGATTTTTCTCAATTTTGTAATCTGTTTGGGCGGGATTTTTGTTGAAAATCCTTTTTCTGCCAATGCCTGGAGGATTGATTGTCTTATCCACCATACCGCATAGCTTATAAATTTGACATTTTTGTTCGGGTCAAAACGTCTTGCTGCCTGAATAAGTCCTATATTGCCTTCACTTATTAAATCGACCAGCGGCAGACCAAATCTTTTATATTTAAGCGCAATAGTTACGACAAAACGAAGATTTGCTTCTACTAATTTTCTAAGCGCATCGTTGTCCCCCTGTTGTATTTTTTTGCCCAACTCTATTTCTTTATCTCTGGATATTAGTTCAATCTCCTTGATACGCTTGAAATAGACAGACAATGTTTCCGAAAATTCATCATGAACTTTATCCATATTGATTTTTGTTATTTTTTCCTTCATAAGTCCTTATCTTTTAGTCTATCTTACTCAATATGTCAATATAATATTATTCCTTTGCAGTTATTTATGGATATCTCCGTTAGTTCATGAACGATACTGAGATTGCTGCATAATAAATATCCGGCAAGGTTGATGAAATTATGATTTTGTGTAGAATAGAAGCTATGAATGCATTGCTGCTTTTCTCCGGAGGTCTTGATTCAACAACTCTGTTATACTGTATAAGGAAACGGTTTGACGGTATAATTGCATTAACCTTTGATTATGGTCAGCGGCACTCCTTTGAAATAGAGATGTCAAAAAAAGTTTTGAATGAATCGGATATCAGTACGGTTTCGCAGGTAGTTTTTAAGATTGATCTTTCGCAGATAGGCGGATCTGCGCTGACTGATCTTTCTATAAATATCCCCAATATCCCCATGAATCGCATAGGAGAACAAATTCCAATAACCTATGTACCGTTTAGAAACGGGATTTTTCTTTCTGTTGCGGCGGCTTTGGCTGAAAAAGAGGGGATAAAAACGATAATAGGCGGATGGAATCAGCTTGATTACAGCGGTTATCCCGATTGCAGGACGGATTTTATAGCATCTATGGAAAAAAGTATTAATCTGGGTACAAAAACCGGCAGCATCGGGCATAAGATAAAAATTTTGGCGCCATTGATACATCTGTCAAAAAAGGAGATAATACTGCTTGGCAAAAAAAATGAAGCAGACTATGCATACAGCTATTCATGCTATAATGGAGATCCTATTCCCTGCGGATATTGCGACAGCTGTAAGCTGAGAGCGGCGGCATTCAGCGAGGCGGGCATCAAAGATGATTATCTTGTAAGGATGTCGAAGAATCAGTAGAGATTGCTAAATTGCTATCGCTAAGCAAGCAGTTCATCATTGTAACGGTACCTACATTAATAAGCAGAATAGCAGGGTTTTTTAGAGATCTTATAATTGCCTCAATTTTTGGTTCTACGGGTACGACCGATCTATTTTTTATTGCTCTTCGAGCGCCAAATATTTTAAGGCGCTTATTTGGAGAGGGCACTCTTTCTCAGTCCGTCGTGCCGATTCTCGCTAAAGCCGACAAAAAAGAATTTGAATCAATTGCAAAATCGCTCAACAGTATAGGAATTTTGCTTTTATTGCTGATTTCCGCTGCCGGAGCTCTGTTTCCCGGGGCCGTGATTTCGGTTCTGGCGCCAGGCATTTTAGGTGATCATGCAAGATCAAAAATTGCGTTTGATATGATACGAATCAGCTTTCCGTATCTGTTTTTTATTGGGTTTTCGGTATTGATAGCCGCATCGCTTAATGCTAAAAAACGGTTTTTAATTCCTGCGGCAAGCCCTATAATGCTCAATGTTGCCATTATCTCGGCAGCTCTGGCAGCATACATTTTTCATCTGCAGATTATTATTTTATGCTGGGGAATAATAGCCGGAGGTATAATTCAGCTTGCAATGCATTTAGCTGCAGCGTTAATTTATCGTATACCTCTATTATTGAGTTTTAAAATTAACGACAATTTGAAACTTATAGGCAGGAGAATGATTCCGGCACTTATAGCAACGGGAGCTATGCAGATTTCAACCTGGGCCGATACAATTATAGCAAGCTTTTTGAAGCAGGGAGCTATTTCGACGCTGTTTTATGCCAATAGAATCATTCAGCTTCCGCTTGCTCTTATAGCTATCAGTTTTTCTACGATTCTAATACCGTATTTATCTTCAAAATCCAGTGAAGTTGCACGAGAATCAACCGGAGATCTGCTGCCTAAGTTTATTGTACTGTTTTTTCTCATTTCATTTTTTATTATGATAGCGGGAAAACTTATAGCGGGAATTATTTTTGAAAGAGGAGCGTTCAGCGTTATAGATACGCAAAAGGTTTATTATGCACTGATTTTTTATGCTCCCAGTCTTTTTGCGTATTCTGTTATACGAATAATTACTCCGCTGTTTTATGCGGAAGGTGACACAAAAACTCCGAGCAGACTGAGCATAATCGGTGTTGTCTTTACAATAATTTTTGCAATTATTTTATCAATCAGATTCGGCTATGCAGGTATTGCTGCAGGTACAAGCATAGGTGCAACGGTTAATCTTATTATGCTGATTAAAGAGTTGACTAAACGCGGAGTGAGACTGAAGCTGCCGATTATCAGAATGCTGCTTTTTGTTACGATTGTAGCTATTTTGATCCTTTTTACTCATCATCCTTATCCGGCGTTGTTTATAGATAAACTATTTCAGCTTGCTTTATCTGCGGCTATCTTTTCCGGACTTTCTGCGGTCTTTTTCGGAAAACTTCTAAAGAAATTTCTTCAAATGTAATTTTGGCAAGCACCATTGCAATAATCAGGAAAATAATGTCCGGAAGCCACATCAGCTGAGCAATTCCAAGCGAATTTGCGGCTTTTCCCGAAAATATAAGGATAATGTAATAGATGACAAAAAGAAGCAGGCTTATACCGTATGCTCCCGATTTTCCCGAGCGGGGCAGGTGAATTCCAAGGCACATTCCAATTATGCTAAAAATAAAAACCGATAATATGGATGCGATATGCTTATTTATAAAAATTTTGAAATGAAGCTTTTCTTTGTTTGATGTCGCACGATATCTGATAAGTTTACCAAGATTCATATAGCTTGGATTTGAGGCAATGTCTGTCTGCAGGAAAGGCTTAAAATTTTCTATTTTTAGATTCATGGATGAGAAATTCTCCAGAATTTCTTTGTCCGGATTAAAAATGGTTCCGCTATATATCTTAAAGAACAGTGAGTTTTTTAGTGAAAACAGTCTGCCGTGACCGGCAAAAATTATTGACTTTGTCTTCTTATTTTTTCTTTCTACAAAAAGATTTCTCAATGCTCCTTTTCTATCGATATAATCTGCATAAATAACAAGATTGGGTATTCTGTTGTAAAATATCTTTTCTTTAATAGATTCTGCAATTGTTGTCTTGGTTATATCAAACAACGTTGCTTTGTATTTACCTTTACTGTAAGGAAGGGCATAAAAATTTATTATAAACTCGATTATGAAAATAGCGACCGATATAATGAGAACAGGTTTTATAATTCTGGTAAATGTTATACCGCTCGTCCTCATTACGATAAATTCATTATTGGCTGCCAGGTATGAAAATAGCAGAAACATTCCGGTTAAATGAGACATTGGAACCGCATAAAAAAGTGTAAAAATCGTAATATATGCAGTCAATTTAAGTATGCTGACCGGATCGGCGCCAGGTGCAAATATTACAGAAAAATATTTTGCAAAATTTCCAAGAACAAGAATCGTTGATATGGCAAGCAGGCTTAGAAGAAAAGGAAAGAGATAACTTTTATATAGATATCTGTCAATTAACTCCATTGCAGTACTTTTATAATGGCCTCAGTAAAAAGTTAAAAAGCGGCTGACCAAAAAATGGATAGCATATGGCAGCCATAGAAAGAAACGGACCAAAAGGTATTTTCTTTTTTCTAAAGATAAGAATAGCAGCTGCGATTCCAAGTATTGATCCAAAAAAGAGGGTAAAAACAGCTCCTTTGATTCCCAGAAAAATCGATATGGCAAAAATTAGTTTTACATCACCGAATCCCAATGCCTCCTTCCCAACCGATTTTCCTACGATTAGCCCCAACATAAATAGAAAAAGCGAAGCTGCTGCGGCCGAGACCAGTGCCCAAGCCGTATAGGGAGGCAAAAAAAATGTAAAGAATAAGCCGATTATCATTAAGGGATATGTAAGAAAATCCGGCAGGATATAGTGAAAAAAATCAATTACGGAAAGCGTTGTCAAGAACGCTGCGAACAGAATATATTTCAGCAGCAGCAGTGTTAATGAAAATTTAAGATAGAAAATCAGAAAAATCAAAGCGGTGACTATTTCAACGGCAGGATAGACAGCAGAGATGGTTTCGCCGCACTTTCTGCATCTGCCGCGAAGCAGCAAAAAACTTATGACGGGGATATTATCGTACCATTTTATGCTACTTCCGCATACCATGCAATGTGACGCAGGTGTAACAATAGACTCATGTTTTGGTGCCCTGTATATAACAACATTTAAAAAGCTTCCGACAATGAGCCCGAAGATAAAAATAAAAATGGCATTAAGTATCATTTTCTTTTTCTTCAGGCTTTTTTTTGTTTACAAGCTTTGCTATTACTATGCTTATTAAATATAAAATGATAAGAGGAACAGCCATCAGAAACTGTGAAAAAACATCGGGAGGAGTTAGAACGGCCGCAACAACAAATATTATAAGAATGGCATATGCAAAATTTTTTATCATAAATTTATGATCTATTATTCCAAAAATTGCAAGAAAAAATGTTGCAACAGGCAATTCAAAAACCAATCCAAATCCTAAGATCAGTTTCATTACAAGCGACAGATATGCTTTGATAGATGGAAGTGCCGTAAGCGATGAGCCTCCGTAGCTGATGAGAAACCGAAATGCAATGGGGAAAACCGCAAAATATGCAAATGCGGCACCCGCAACAAACAGGATGGAAGAGGAGAGAACAAAAGGAATCACAAAACGTTTCTCGAGTTTTTTCAGGCCTGGAGAAATAAATGCCCAAAGCTGGTAAAAATTGAAAGGGCTGATAAAAATTAGTGCAGCAACAAGAGCTATTTCTATTCTGACCCAAAATGCCTCCGTGAGTCCTGTAAATATTATATGGCTTTTGGGCGGCAGGGCACTTAGGAGCGGAGCTATCACAAATTCAAGCAATTGAAGCGAAAAGTGATAGCATATCGCAGCGGCTATAAATGTTGCTGTCATCATGTAGATTATGCGTTTTCTTAGTTCGCCAAGATGTTCGATGAAAGTAAGTTCTTTGTCTTTATCTTTCATAATTGTTTTTTTGAAGATTGCTGTTCTTTCTGCGGGTGTTCATCATCGCCTTTTTCAGATTTCGGCTCAGTTATGTCAATATCATCAAAATCTTCTATTTCCCCGAAGTAATCGGACAGCGATTCTTTCTGTTCATTGATGGTTTCTTTTGTATCATTGGCAGCTTCATTGATGGAAGATGTGATTTCTGCTGAAGTTTTTCTTATATATTTATAGACTTTTGCAATGGTTTTTATTACTGCGGGAAGCTTTTTGGGTCCTATTACTACCAGAGCCACCAAAAGTATCATCAGCAGCTCTCCGGTACCTATTGAAGGGAACATTTATTATTCTCCGTCCAGTTGATCAGGGTTTTAGCGCACAGTAATTTGGCCTGTTGCTGAGCGTTCAGCAACAGGCTGTTCGCATTCTTATATTCTTTTGAATTTGCTATACCGTAATGAAAATTTAGTTTTGAGGAGTGTCTGATCTCATCTATGGCGGAAATGAGATCCGTGTAAGACTTATTGATGAAAACCAGTGAAATTTCCGTATATCCGGTACGTGCCGCAATGTCTGAGTGTGCTTTAACAACCTTTGCCATGTTGCTCATTGACTTTAAAGCATGGTTAAATGAATGATCTCGACGATATAGATCATAATCGAATAAAATCAAAACGGCAACGCTGAAGGTGTTATTTTGTTTATATAATGTTTCAATCTTTTTGATCAATCTGGTATTTCCGTACAAACCTGTTTCCCAATCAATGCCAAACATTTCTCTTCTAAAACATTCAATTTCAACAAACGCCGAAACTTTCGGATCACTTAATTGCTCCTTCCAAGTGTTCGGCAGAACAGAAATTGCTTTAGCGACTATCTTACTGTCAAACTGATATCCCGATGCAGAGCCGATAATTTTTATTGCTTGTTCTACGGACATTCGGTTTCTGTAGGTTCGTTCGGATGTTAGGGCGTCAAAAACATCGGCAACGGCCAATATTTTTGATTCGACCGGAATAGTGCTGCTTATTTTATTAGGATATCCTCTTCCGTCAACCCGTTCATGATGATATTTTATCCAGAGTGCAATATCGGCAAACTCAGGCAAAATTTTTAACAGTTTATAGGCAACAACAGGATGATATTTGATTATGCCATATTCGTAATCACTTAATGAACCCGGTTTCATCAGTATTATATCCGGTATTGCGATTTTTCCTAAATCGTGAAGAAGTCCTGCCAATTCAATTTTATCGCATTTTTCAGCAGAATATCCAAGAGCCGACGCTATCTTCTTGCTATAAGCGGCTACTCTTTTTGAGTGACCGGATGTGTAGCTGTCACGCACATCAATTGACAGTACAATCATTCTTATCAAACGACTCATAAAGGAGTTATTGCGGCGTATTGCCGTTGATGCTCTACCGTAAAGTCTTAATATGTTGACAATCTGAACTAAAAAAAGAGGATCCCGATAGCGGCTGTCAATTGCGATAAACAGACCGCGCCACAGCTGATAAAATGTTAGATTGTATTTAAGAAAGCTTGAGTTGCTTATAATTCGATCGGAGTCGCAACTGAAGATTTTACCATTAGCTCTAATCATTCGAACGCGGTTTTTATATTTATAAAACAAATATAATCTGCAATCTATAAATTCGGAAATTTCGTCAAATATTTCATCTATTTTTATAAGGCTATTTTGTGAGTCGTATGTTATGCTTTCCATTGCGGAAACGGTTTTATAAGAGATAGTCTCCAGGAAGACGGTTTTTTTCTGTTGCCTTTCATATAATTTCGAGATAAATTTTTGACTGCTCTCGAGTTTCCTATTGATTTTTGCAAAGCGAATGAAGAAAAAGGTAGTAAGTAAGATACCGAATAACGATATAATAATGCCTATAGGAATTAGTTTTTTTGCAGTACTCCCAACTCTCTCATAGATTTCGTTTTCCGGTGCAGATAAGGCAAGATAAAATAGTTTGCCGTCAATTCGGATAGGATAAAAACCGATTATGTAGCGCTCTTTGGTTTTATCTGATTTATAAAGGATGCTGAACGGCTTGTCTTTCTTGACAAATTTTGACAGTTGTCGTTTGAAAGATTCTCCGATATCCGATATATCATAAATAATTTTGTGATGCAAGCCGTTCCCTTTTGTAAAAACAATTTTCCCGTAAATGTCTGTCATAAATGCAGAGCCTTTCATGTCGGAATCGGCGCTCATATTTTTCAAAAATTTTTCTGCAATCTGTTTTAACGGCTCCTCATATATAATAGAAAAAAATCGTAAGCCGTTTAAAAATACGGTTTTTTTTATAACACTGTAAGGAACTTTCACGATAGTTTTATTTTTCGTAAGTTCGGTTTTATAAATAATCTGTGCACCTTCTTTAGGAGCGTATTTGATGGTACTGTAACTAAACTTGCCGTTTTTGTATTCAACAATTCTATTGTTTGCAAGCTGTACGAAAATTTTGTTGTAAGAGCGGGAACCTTTCAAACGATTAAACTCATCAATAATATAATTTTCGTTTGACAGTCCGTTTTCTGTAGTCATTCTAATCAGATGATTTAACCTGTTTTTAGAGTTAGACAGATAATGCTTTATTCTCAGAGCGACGATTTTTGATCGCCAAACTTCCTCTCGCCGTACCTCTTTTGCGGCATTAATCTTGAAAGAATGCACAATACTAAACATAAATAATAAATAGAACAAAAGCAGAAGCGCAGCTGACAGGATAAAGGATCGGGTGAATTTATTACGAAGTAGTTCTGAAATGCCATCAAATTTCATTTGCGATACTATTACATACAAATTGTTCAGAATCAAGTGCAGGGCTTAAAGTTGAATGCTTATTATGAGACTGCTGCACAATAAACAGATCCGCGGAAGTTAAATAAAGGGTGAGATTTAGAAATTAAAATTTGAGGCGCTAACCGGTTAGTTAAGGGCACTTCTATTAATTCTAAGCGTTTTAGATTGGGTTTAAATCAGCCTTTTCTGTATTGTAAATTTCGGCAATAGCCCAAAATTATCATATGTAATTTGTCGACGATTCAGACTTTCAATTCGAATATCCTGTATTATATAGAAACGCCTTCAGCAACAATTCGGACAGTTGACAAACAAATAATTATTTGTAGAATGAAATCATAGTGTTGGGTAGCTACAAAATCAATAACTTGTCTTGCGTACTACCTATGTGGGTAAGGTAAGTTAATAAAAGGAGGTGATAGACTTATTCACAAGGGCTGGGGGGCTATTATTCTATAATTTTTGATTCAAAAATTTTTTCTTAAACCGAAGGAGGATTTATGTCTGAAAAGGTAACTTATGCTAATCCCGGACCGTTAGGGTTAGGCGGATTTGCGTTGACAACTTTTGTACTTAGTGTTCATAACGCCGGCATTGTTCCGGCCGGAATTCACGCGATGTTACCATTGGCACTGTTTTACGGCGGCTTGGCACAGCTGATTGCAGGTGTTCTTGAGATGAAAACAGGTAATACATTCGGTCTTGTTGCATTTTGTTCATATGGAGCTTTCTGGATTGCATTGGCAGTTCTTGTATATACTGGAGTTTATCTAAAAGCAATATCAGGAGCGGATTTTGGTGCGTCACTCGGACTAACGCTTTTGGCTTGGACAATCTTTACTGCAATTATGACGATAGTGGCGGTTAAGCATGGGCCATATCTCGGAACACTTTTTGTTTCGCTTTTAGTGACTTTCATACTTTTGGTGATCGGCCATTATTCCGGAGCAGCGGCTATTACGCGCATAGGGGGCTGGTTGGGAATTTTCGTTGCGGCAGTTGCATGGTATATAATGTGGCAGGGACTTGAAGCGCAGCTTAAAGCTGCAAAATAATATAAATCGATTAAAGGCCGCTTCATAGCGGTCCAAACAGAAAAAGACGGAGTAAAATCCGTCTTTTTTTTGTTTAATCCTATTGATATTAGGGAAAAACTTTTCTATTATAGTTTATAGCCAATTAAGCGGGGAGCAAACCTATGAAAATGTCTGAGAAGGTTAAAACGTTAAGAAAACGAAAAGGAATGACTTTAAAAATACTTGCCAAAAATGTGGGGTGCACTGATGCATATTTGTCTCAAATAGAAACAGGAAAAGCCGTTCCATCAATAACGATTTTGCAAAAGCTTGCAAACGCACTTGAAACGAATGTAAGATCAATTTTGAGTGATGCAAAAGATGTCGAACCTGTTGTAATGAAAAAAAACGAAAGGGTCAAAATTCTTTATCCGGAAAGTAATGTTTCAGCTGAGCTTTTGGTAAAAAAAATTACCGAAAAGCAGATGGAACCATTATTCAAAGTAATACCTGCTCATTCGGAAACTCATGGGGTACACAGACATGAAGGCGAAGAGTTCGGCTATGTGCTGAAGGGCGAGCTAGTACTTAAACTGGCAGACAAAAGCTATGTAGTGAAAGAAGGCGACAGCTTCTATTTTCGTGCGGTTGTGCCGCATAGCTACAAAAATACACAAGACATTGATTGTGAGACAATCTGGGTGGTTGCGCCTCCGGTTCTTTAATTCTCAAGAACCTGCTTTTCATCTAAAACTTTCCTCTTATCTTATCGTTGAGACTTGTCTTTAGTGCGCAAGATGAGTTAATGATCTTGTCTTTTATTTGATTTTCCTGCGGGCTTTATGATGTTTCCCGTATACTTGCGTTTTGCTTCTTTGAATTAACCCGTTAGTCCCTCAGAAGTTTGCTTTACCTATAGAAAGAAATTATACAGATGGTATTTTCTCATTTTTTTCTGCTGCTGATATGCTTTGGACGTATCCTGATATATGATGCAATCCTGTTTGCCGTCTTTATTCACCCTTCAAGCTGTTTTCAATATAATCGAACAATTTATTGTCCTGAGTGTTAAAAAAGAGTATATTTTTCTCTTTTTTCAGCCATGTTGCCTGTCGTTTTGCGTATTGAAGACTCTCTTTTATTGTTTCCTCCATGGCTTCACTTATGCTCAAAGTTCCATTTATTACCGAGAGAGCCTGTCTATATCCAATTGAATAAAGCGGTTTAATATCTGTACCGTATTTTTTGATAATTGTTCTTGTTTCGTCAAGGAGACCTGAGGAGAACATTTGTCGAACCCGTTCGGTTATGCCGTCCTTTAATGCCTTTTTATCAATAAGAATTCCGATTTTGATTGGACTGAATACAGGAGGTGCCGTCTTTTCGAAAGTTTTTATCGATTTGCCGCAAGTCAGATAAACCGAGAGCGCTTTTTCAAGTCGATAGGTGTCATTAGACGACAGTTCTTCAGCTCTTTGCGGATCGCACAACCTGACAATTCGGTATAGCTTATCTTTCTTTTCTCTATATGCTGTTTTTACAAATTGATTTATCCAGCAGGGGATCTTAATGGCGCCATCTATTCCGTTTATAAGTGCTCTTATATAAAAATTTGTTCCTCCGACAACAATCGGCAGATTTTTTCTATTCAGAATTTTGTCTATAATCTTTAGCGCTTCCTTTGCAAATTCTGCCGCAGAGTATTCTTGATCGGGTTCTTTGACATCCAGCATATGATGAATTACAGTTCTTTTGTTCTTAGGGATTTTTGCACTCCCGATATCAAATCCTTTATAGATTTGAACTGAATCAGCTGATATGATTTCTCCTGAAAATCGCTTGGCAATCTTTATCGCCAAATCGCTCTTTCCGGATGCAGTTTGACCATAAATAACTACAATTTTGTTTTTTTTCAATCAGACACTCTTCCAATAGTTATTGATATAGCTTTCCCAGAATTTTGCTGTTTTAAGAGGTTTGCTTATATGCATAAGAAGTATTTTATACATTGTAGCAACGATCGTTTTTTCTACATCAGGCGAGAGGCGCACGCTTTGAACCTTCTCTAATTTTATCGATTTAAAATAAAAGATGGGATTTGAAATTGATGGTGCTATATCCAAATCTATTTTATCCGAACATCTTTTGTGCATAAATCCGTTCTTTCCGCAAATGGATATATCGTTTAAAGGAGATCCGCAGATAGAGCATATCTTATCCGCAAACAATCCGCTGCAGCTTAAGATCTTTATAAAAAAGAAGGCAAACATTATAGGATTTATGTTGTTTTCCATATACTTTAAGAATTTTCTTAAAAAAAGCCAGAATTCAGGAGCTGGATCGCCTCTTTTAAAAAAATATCCTACAATCTCGGAAATAAAAAATGCAAGATTGAGTTTGAGAAAATCTGAATGAATATTTTTGAATGAATCGACTATATTGGCCTCTTTTGCAACAACAGATATTCTACCCTCTTTTGATGATACCCAAAATTTTGATTCATTTATCGGTTCAGCCGCTTCTCCAAACCTGTTTTTTATTCTTGAGGCACCTCTTGCGGTACACAAAAGTCTGCCATGATTATAACTAAATAGGTCAAGAAGTCTGTCGGCCTCGCCAATTTTTATAGAGTTGAGTGTTATTGCATGAATTAGATGTGTTTTCAATTAAGAGCACTTCTATTAATTCTAAGCGTTTTAAATTGAGAATCCAAATCCGCCTGCCTGCGCGTTGCGCATGAACAGGTCTCATCAAAACGCAAATTGCACATAACAACGGGACAGTTGCCGAAATTTGCAGCGCAGAAGAGATTAATTTGGAACTCAAGATGCTTGTTCATGGATTAATGGAGGTTACTCAAGATCATTTATAGCTAAATACAGCTTTTTTGCCTTTATATGATCTTTGACGTTATGAACTCTTATAATATCGGCTCCATGGCTAATGGCGGCAAAATTGGCTATCAGTGTTTGAGCCTCTCTATTTTTAACATTGTCTCCTGTTATTTCGCCTAAAAAGCTTTTTCGGGAAAGGCCTATAAGAATTAAAAATCCAAGCTGTTTCAGATTTTCGAGATTATTTATTATGGCTAGGTTATCTGAAAGCCGTTTTCCGAACCCGATTCCCGGATCGACAATAATATTTTCATGTCTGACACCTTTATCAATAAGATAGGCTGCACGGTTCTGCAGATATTGGGTAATCTCGGTCACTGTATCATCGTAATATGGAGCTTTCTGCATATTTTCAGGAGTTCCTTTTGCGTGCATAATGATAATAGGTATTCCGTTTTCCGCCGCAAATTCTGCTGTTTTTTCTTCACCTGCCGCGCTTACATCGTTTATTATACCGGCTCCGGCTTTAACTGCCGCTTCTATAACGCTGCATTTTCTTGCATCAATTGATATAGGTATGTCGGATTCAGCTCTTATCGCTTCAATTACAGGCACGACGCGTTTTATCTGTTCTGCTTCTGAGACTTCCAAGGAACCCGGCCTTGTGGATTCTCCGCCTATATCGATAATATCAGCTTCGTCGGCTATCATCTTTTTTGCGTGAGCTACCGCAGTTGAAAGCTTAAAAAATTCTCCACCATCGGAGAATGAATCCGGTGTTACGTTGAGAATACCCATTATCGCAGGTCTTCGCATCTTTTGATTTATGGATCGCAGCGAAGGAGGATTTTCAATAGAACTTATAAACTGTTTGATCTCGGATGAGGCCTTGCGTACAATAGATGTTTGCCCTTCTGCACTTTTGGTAAAATATTCAAGCTGCCTCAGTGTTCCGAAAAGAAGAACATCGGAGTATTTTACACTGCAGTCTATAACTCCTTTTGCGCATGCTGCGTCTGCTCCAGCTGAGAGCATTAGCTGTTTAATGATATTCGCATCTCTGCTTTTTATTTTTTTTAGCAGCACCGCGTATGTTTTCGCCTTTGGTGCCATAAGTTTGATAGAGGCGGTATCTGTACCAATATACGCTATCATTTTTTTTATTTTGTTGTAATCGTCTATCTGGAAGAAGTTCATTTACTACTTTTTCACGATTTCGTCTATCTGGGATGCTGTAAGTGTCTCCTTTTCGCTTAAGTTATCGGTTAACTGTTCAAGCTTATGCAGATTATCATTAAGTAGTTTTACAACCTTCCCGTAAGCATCGTTTATGATAGAGGATATCTCTCCATCTATATTTTCAGCAGTTTTGTTGCTAATGCTTTTTGTATGTGTAAGTTCCTGTCCAAGGAATGGATTTTTCTCATCTTCGCAATAGTGTATTGGTCCAAGTTTGCTCATGCCCCATTCGGCAACCATGCTTGTGGCCAGTTTTGTAGCCTGACTTATATCATTGGCCGCACCTGTTGTTATTGAGTTGCCCGTAACCTCTTCGGCTGCTCTTCCGCCCAGAAGCACCATAAGTCTGCTTTGAAGATATTCTTTGCTGTAAGAATGCCTGTCGAACTCCGGAATTTGCTGGGTCAATCCCATAGCCATTCCGCGCGGTATTATTGTTACTTTGTAAACCGGATCGGCGTTCGGAAGTAGTTTTGCTATCAGTGTATGCCCGGATTCATGAATTGCCGTCAATCTTTTTTCATCTTCACTGAGCACCATGCTTTTTCGTTCAGGCCCCATCATCACCTTTTCTTTGGCAAATTCCAAGTCTTCCATCTTGACATTTTCTTTGTTCAGACTGGCAGCATGCAGAGCTGCTTCATTTATTAGATTTTGAAGATCTGCACCTGAAAAGCCCGGTGTGCCCTTGGCGATTATTGAAAGATCGGCATTACCGGATATTTTTATGTTTTTGGAATGCACCTCGAGAATCTCTTTTCTTCCTTTAATGTCGGGCAGTCCTACTGCAATTCTTCTGTCAAATCTACCTGGTCTAAGCAGAGCAGGGTCCAAAACATCAGGCCGATTAGTTGCAGCCATGACTATAATTCCCTCATTTTCCGTGAAGCCGTCCATTTCAACAAGCATCTGATTCAGCGTCTGTTCTCTTTCATCATGACCGCCGCCGATTCCCGTACCCCTTCTGCGTCCAACGGCATCAATTTCATCAATAAAAATTATACATGGCGCGCTCTTTTTGGCTTTGGCAAACAGATCTCTGACGCGTGATGCGCCAATTCCGACGAACATTTCTACAAATTCAGATCCGGACACTATAAAAAACGGGACCTGTGCCTCGCCCGCAACCGCTTTGGCAAGAAGTGTTTTGCCGGTTCCAGGAGCTCCGATAAGGAGAACTCCTTTGGGAATTTTGCCTCCGAGTTTATTGAATCTGGAAGGATCTTTAAGGAATTCTATTATTTCTTTGAGGTCATCCTTTGCCTCCTCTACGCCTGCTACATCGGAAAAGGTTACTTTATTGGAGTCGCTTGCAATTACTCTGGCGTGCGATTTGCCGAACATAAGCACGTTGTTTCCTCCGAGCCCGCCTCCTTTGGATGATTTGTTTATCATAAATATAAAGAATATCATAAAAAGCAGGAATGGCACAAATGTAATAGCAAGCGAATAATACCATTTGTCTTGTCCGGCAGGCTTAAGATTTATCTGAATATCTTTATTTGAAAGCTTTTTTAAAATTGAGTTCTCCGATGGAACGATGCCGTTAAAACGTTTCCCGTCTTTTGTTACACCCTTTATTTTCTGGCCGCTTATTACAACTTGCTGTATCTGATTATTTTTTATCAGCTTGATAAGCCTGCTGTACGATATTTCTGCAGTTTTGTAGGTGGTCTTTTTACTGAGACCGTTAAAAAGAAATATAACCATAATACCTACAACTAACCAGATGATAAAGCTACGTCCCGTATACTTCATGATTCTTTTGTTACCTCACAATTTTGAAATGTCAAACATTTCCTTGATTAAATTTAATTTTAAAAACAGTTTATCCTGCATTACACGATTTTGTCTATACCTAATTTTTGTTATCGGCAGCACCGCCATAAAATTTCCTGATACATCTATTATAATATATAGCCTATGTTGCGCATTGTCTATTGTTTAATTTGTCTTGCATCAAATTATATGAATATATTCAAAATAACATTTTAGTATATAGAGCTGTTTCCTGATAATATTCCGTAGATCAGTTATTCGTGATTTTTGAAAGGCAATTTTCATTTATACAGAGCAGATGGTCTTCTTTGGCGATCTTATAAATCTTATGTCCGCAGCTGTCGCATTTTTTACTTGTCTCATTTAAAATAACTTTGCATTCCGGATAACCTGAGCATGCTATAAATTCACCATGTCTGCCTGCCTTTTTTACGAGTTCACTGCCGCATTTAGGACATTTTCCGCTAACTTTGTCGGTATCTAAATTTTTTGTGTATTTGCATTTAGGAAATCCGCTGCAGGCCAAAAATTTGCCGAATCTTCCGGTTTTAATTACAAGAATACTGTCGCATTTAGGGCATTTTTCGTCGGTTGGAATATCTTCCGGTTTTTCCGACGGCATGTCCATTGCTTTTTCAAGCTGTTGTGAAAACGGTCCCCAGAATTCATTTAGCAGATCAACCCTTTTAGTTTTTCCCTGCGCCACCTCATCTAAAAGTGTTTCAAAATGTGCAGTAAATTTTAGATCCATTAATTTAGGAAAATATTCCACCAAACGATCGGTAACCTTGTAGGAAACTTCTTCAGGAATGAATGTCCGTTTTTCTTTTTTAATATATTTTCTGGATAGAAGCGTTGATACGACTGTGGCGTATGTTGATGGTCTGCCTATTCCTTCCTTTTCCAGTGTTTTTATAAGTGACGCTGCATTGTATCTTGCCGGAGGTTCCGTTTCTTTTTTATCTATTTTAAGCTGTTTCAGAGCTGCTTTATCGTTTTTGTCTATCTGAATAAGCTTCTTTTCAGAATCTTTTCCTTCTATAATCATCCAGCCGGGAAATTTGAGCGAACTCAGATGCGCATTCCAAAGCGTTTTACCCGAGCTCAAAGAAATATTAATTGAGTCTGTTACCGAATGTGTCATTTGGGATTCCGCAAAACTGTTCCATATGAGCGTGTATAATTTAAGTTCTCTGGCATCGAGAAATTGCTCCATCAACTTAGGAATCTTTTGTATATCCGTAGGTCTTATTGCTTCATGTGCAAGTTGAGCCGAGGAACTATTTTTATAAACGGGAGCTGTTTTTGGAATAAACTGTTCTCCGTAGTTCTTTTTTATAAATTCCCTTGCTGCCAGAGCGGCGGTTTGTGCTATGTTTACCGAATCGGTTCTCATATAAGTTATAAGACCTACCTGTTTCCCGTTCACTTTTTTACCTTCATATAAGCTTTGTGCAATTTTCATAGTAACCGACGGACTATACCCAAGTCGATTGTTTGCAAGCTGCTGCAGGCGGCTTGTCGTTAGCGGAGGATTTGGAGATTTTGAGATCTTCCTCTCTGTAACAGATTGAATGGTGAATCCAAATTGTTCTGATTCCTGCTTTATCCTTTCGGCTTCTTTTTGGTCGGTAATACCCAACTTGAGTCTTTTGCCTTCAACTTTGGTAAGTTTTGCTTCGACAACTGTCTTTTTAATAGTCAGCTCGGCAGTTAGAATAAAGTATATAACGGGAATAAATTTGGTAATCTCGCGCTCTCTGTCAACAATCAGTTTAAGAGTAACCGATTGAACGCGCCCTGCAGATAGTCCTCTTGCTATCTTTTTTGACAGAAGCGGACTAAGACGATATCCTACAACTCTGTCCAGTATTCTTCTTGCTTCCTGTGCTTCAACAAGCATACTGTTGATCTCTCTGGGGTGTTTAAACGCATCCATTATTGCAGTTTTAGTTATTTCATGAAAACTTATGCGTTTGTAGCTCTTCGGCTTTGCAATTTCCAGTATATGCCACCCTATTGCTTCGCCCTCTCTGTCTTCATCAGTTGCAATATATACATTACCGGCCTCCGAAGCTAATTTCTTTATTTGGTTTGCTATTTTAGTTTTTTGGCGCGGTACGACATAGTGCGGCTCAAATGTTGATATATCCACGCCGAATTGATATTTAGGAAGATCTCTTATATGGCCGTTTGATGCTATGCATCTGAATTTTCTGCCCAGAAAACTGCCTATGGTTTTTGCTTTTGTCGGTGATTCTACAATCACCAGTTCTTTACTGTTTTCTTTCAAATCTACTCCCTTGTTTTGCGATCAGATTGCTAATTTCAAGTTTTGTCAAAATAGCAGAAACTGCTGCCGAATCAAGCGACAAAATATCAGTTATTTGATCAATGGTTTTTTTCGTATCCAAACAGTCGTAAACTGCTTTTTCATTTCCGGATAGATCGGGTTTGAGCTTTTTATGTTTTTCATGTGATCTATGGAGAATATTTACAACATCAAGGACAAGTTCGTCTACTAATGTTCTGTAGTTTGTGAAAGGAATAGCTCCGTCTTTGATTAGAGCATTTGTTCCTCTGCTTGTTTCTGAGAATATGGAGCCAGGTACGGCCATTACGGTTCTGCCTTGTTTCGCTGCAAGCCTGGCCGTTATAAGGGCACCGCTTCTTTTTGTTGCTTCAACTACAATGGTTGCAATTGAGAGTCCGGAGATAATGCGATTTCTTTGAGGAAAGCTCCATCTTGACGGATAGCTTCCCGGTTCAAACTCCGAAATTACGGCGCCATTCTCAATGATTTGATCATAAAGTCTTTTGTTTTCCGGAGGATAGATAATATCAACCCCGCTTCCAAGAACAGCGATTGTTTTGCCTCCGTTTTTGATTGCGGCACTATGCGCAGCGCTGTCGATACCCTTTGCCATACCGCTTGTTATAGTTATCCGGTTTGATGCAAGAAAGTCTGCTATCTGGGAAGCCGCCTTTACTCCGTAGCTTGTTGCTATGCGGCTTCCGACAATGCTGACTGAAACATCGACAGGCAATTCTCCTTTACAGTAAATCAGCATAGGCGGATCTGAGATCTGCTTGAGAAGCTCAGGGTATTCCTCTGAAAAATATGTGATTACCGAAATGCCGCTCTTTTTCCATTTACAGAGTAACCGTTCTGCTTCAATGAGCTGCTCCTCTTTAAAACCGATTCGTGCAGCAAATCGGTTAACAAATTTTGTTAAATCTTCAGGAAGTACCGATATACTGCCGACCGCATCAATTATAAAAGTCATAAACTCTCTGAAGTTATTTCTCATTGATACTAAATAAAGAAGATCTGTGGAAAATTCCGATCCTTTAATCATATTGTTTTGTAAGTATAATAAACTTTATGAAAAATCAAGAGGATATAAATATTGAAGCGTTAAAAGAGCTTAGAAAGCGGTTTTTTAATGTCCCTGCGGAGAAATTAGGCAGAGATGCAGTAAAGAATTATTCTGTTGCGATGGAAAATGAACTGAGAACTGTTTTTAGTTCAACAAATGAGAATGAAAGGGGATTCACTCTGATTTCAGTGGGAGGATTCGGAAGGCGGGAGCTCTGCTATGGATCGGATGTTGATTTTATGATTCTCTCGACGCGAATAAAAAAGAAGCATGCGTATGCACTTAACAACAAATTATCCGATCTGCTTTGGAGAGCAGGCTTGTCCGTAGGAAGCAGTGTGCGCACAATTTCCGAATGTATCGAAGAATCAAAAGATATAACAGTTATGGTTAATCTTATAGATTCTCGGTTTATAGCAGGAGACAAAAAACTTTATGAAAGATATTCAAAAAAAGTTTTGAACTACATTGTATGCCGCAACAAAAAGCATTTGATGCAAACTCTAAGTGATGAGGTAAAGAAGCGAAGATTGAAATATCCGGACAATTATATAAGTGAGCCGGATCTCAAAGAAGGCGTCGGTACGTTACGGGACTATAATACAATCTGCTGGATAAATAAGATTACTCCTATCAAGGTATTGATAAGCGATATGACCGAGGAAGATTATGCACTCTTATCTAAAAGATTAGCGGATGCAATCGATTTTATTTTTCGGCTTAGAAATGCTGTAAATATGCGAACTCAAAAAGATAATTGTCTGCGTTTTGACCTGCAGGAAGATATAGCAGAACTGCTTGGTTACGGCAGATCGGATAAAGCTTGCGTAGAACTGATGAGGCAGTTTTTTGAGTACAGTTTATTTATAGAAAACAGTCTTGATACTATTATGGGAATTATAGGTGAGGGAAAACGGAAAAATAAGATTAACGACATCTTTTATATAGACGGACATTATCTTGAATCTGATTCTAATGGATTAGAACTTCTTTCAAAAGCGAATTGCCTGGATGTAGTGGTATTTTGGTTTTTAGTACGATACCAGCTTGATATAGGAGCGAGGCTCAGACAGTTTCTTGTAATCGAATCTCACAAAAAACGGATGAATCGGAATAATCTGCCCATAAGACTTTTTACCAAAACGCTTTCACTGAAAATGCCGGTTGCCCAGCAGCTGTTGGTAATGAACAAACTTGATGTTATATCAAAATATATTCCGGAATTTGAAGGGATAAGGGGGCTGATGCCGCATTTTTTGTTTCATAAGTACAGCGTTGATATTCATTCAATTATGGCTGTCAGAAAGATGGATGAAATAATAAAAAGAAACATAAGCGACAGACTTTTTGGAACGCTAACAGCTGTTGTTGATAATTTAAATAACGAAGAACTTTTGACTATGCGATTAGTTCTGCTTTTGCACGATATCGGCAAATCTAAATTTATTACAACAGGACATGGTAAACGCGGAGCAAAAATGTTCAAAGCACTTTCTAAACGACTTGGAATATCCGACAGACTTGCCGATTTAGGAGAAAGAACAATAAAAAATCATCTTATGATGAGTAAAATTATTAGAAAGCGTGATATTTCAGATTCCGCAATTATCAAAGAGTTTGCAGAACAGGTAAAAGATAAAACCTCGTTAAAATGGCTGCTTTTGCTTACCTATGTTGATATGTCATCTGTAAATGACAATCTATGGAATGAGTGGTACGAGATTTTGGCTGATCAGCTGTATGCCGCAACAATAGAGTTTTTTGAGAAAAAAGGATGGCAAAGTCGTAAATCGGTTAAAAATAAAAAAAATCTGCTGAGTCTTTATGGTGAAAGTATGCCGTATTTGGCAGATTTTAGCGACCGATTTTTTAATGATATAGCAGAAAATGAACTGAAATATATTGATGATGCGAGAAAAAACGGTTATTCTGTAAAAGTTGAGCGCAGTTTTACGAAGTTATTTGTTTGGCAAACCGATAGAAAGCGGCTTATGTCTGATATAACAGGCATTCTGTTCTATAAGGAGATTAGCATATTAGCCGGAACAACCTATATTATAGGCAATGATATTGTAGATCTTTTTATGACGATTACACCGAAAAATTTTATAGAAAAAGATTGGAAATCAGTTGGAAATCTTATCAATTCCGCAGAAAATTTACCAATAGAAAAAATGTTGAAAGAAAAAGAGCAGTATAATTTTATCAAAAATACAAGGATCGTAAAACCGGTCATACCAAAAATTTCCATTGATCAGTCTGCTTCGGATCTCTACACAGTTATAGATATAAAAGCAGCAGATAGAATGGGGCTTCTTCACGATATATGCTGTAGTTTGAGCGACTCGGGATGCACCATCATCCTTTTTAAATTATCAACTGTTTCCGATATGGCAAGTGATTCATTTTATATTACAGGTCCTTATGGAGGAAAAATTTTCGATAAAAGACAACTCGATACGATAATTGAAAATATAGATAAGAGAATTTTATGAAAGAAGGAATAAGCGACATATTCAAAACCGATCTTAAAAGTTATATTTCCATAGGTGACAAAATTAAGGTTGAGGTAAAGGAGGGGTATTACAGGGGATTTTATTTGAGCAGAGTTGAAGACGTATCGGATGTCATAAAAATTGCGCTGCCGACCGATGAAAAGGGAAGATACGTCATGTTAGAAAAATTTACACCTATTTTTATCAGTTATTTCATTAATAAAAAACGCCTTGGTTTCAACAGTAAAAACATTGGCAGGGTAGTGGAAAACGGTTTCAAGCTGCTTATTGTAAGTTTTCCGGATGAGATTTTTCGTATCGAAGATCGTGAATTTTTTAGAATTAATGTTAATGTTTCGACGAATTTGCTATACTATGATAAAGATATTAAATGTTTAATTGTTGATATATCGGGCGGGGGAGTTTTAGTCAGATCAAAGCTTAAGATGGGTAAGGGAGATATGATAAAAGTTTTTATACCGCCTTTGGAAATGTCGATGCCGGTGAAGGTGGCGAGAAAGTCTATATCAAATGAGGGGCAAATGGCAGAATACGGATGTAGTTTTGTGAATATCAAAGAGAGCACAAGAGATAAAATTATAAGATACTGTTTTAACGAATCGATAAAGCAGAGAAAACTTATAAATGTTTAGGTCAAATTGAAAGAGATTCTTCAGCAGATTAAACCTGCATCAATCCTTGTGATAGGTGATCTTATGCTTGATCACTATATTATCGGAAATGCATCACGCATAAGTCCTGAGGCACCGGTTCCTGTTGTAAATATTGAAAAGGAATATTATCGAGCCGGAGGGGCAAGCAATGTAGCGGCAAATCTTATAGGCATAGGAATGCATCCGATAGCTGCAGGTATAATAGGGAAAGATAGATGGGGCGGACGGCTGCTTTCACTTATGCAAAAGCGGCATATTGACTGCCGAGCTGTAATTATAGACGACAATTATATAACGACTTCAAAAACAAGAGTGATAGCCGGAAATCAACAGATTGTAAGGTTTGACAGAGAGCAGACAAGAGAGCAGGGGAACAGCCTGATTGATACTTTAGAAGACAAACTAAAACAATTCGACCGAATTGCCGCTATTATTGTTTCGGATTACGGAAAAGGCGTTGTGACGGAAAAATTGATTTCGCAATTAAAAAAGTTGTTTCCTCGTCGGATTATTGCCGTTGATCCGAAGGTTACGAATCTTTCGTATTACAGAGGAGCAGCATTTTTAACTCCAAATCAGAAAGAGGCGTCTCAGATGGCAAATATAGTGATATCCGATAAAAAAAGCCTCATAGATGCCGGCAATAAAATATTGGAGGAAACCGAGACTCGGAAGCTCGTAATTACTCAGGGGCAGGACGGAATGACAATTTTTGAAAACGGATCTGTTAAAACCATCAAGGCAACCGCACGTTATGTGTATGATGTGACGGGAGCGGGAGATAGCGTTATAGCTGTTATGACAGCAGCTATAGCCAGCGGGGTCCAATTTTTTGATGCTTGCAGATTGGCAAATATTGCCGGGGGAATATCAGTTTCACACCCCGGAACATATCAGATTTTATACAAGGATCTTTATAATGCGCTGTAATTATGCAGTTTTAATTCCGGCAAGAATGGAATCGGTTAGATTCAGAGGAAAAGTTGTTTATCCGATATTGGGCAAACCGATGATTTGGTGGCCATGGACAGCAGCCAAAAGAGCCGGAGCAGACGAACTGTTTATTGTTACCGATTCGGAAGAGGTTAGGAGGGCTGCAGACGGATTTGGAGCTGACGTTCTGATTACCGAGGGAGATTTTCAAAGCGGATCAGACAGAATCGCTTCGGTTGCCGATATGATAAAGGCGGACAGCATTATCAATGTTCAGGCTGATGAACCGTTGATTAAACCTGAACTTATCAACGCTATTGCAGAAAGGCTGCAGAAAACCGAGAATCCGGTTGTTAGTGCAGCCGCAAGAATTACAGAGGAAAAAGCAGCAGACCCTGATATTGTAAAAGTCGTTTTTGATGAAAAAATGCAGGCACTCTATTTTTCACGCTCACCAATACCATATTCCGGATCAACAGGGGTGTTTTGGCAGCATATAGGAATTTATGGATACAAAAAGAAATTTCTTAAACAATATGGAAGACTTAAAAAAGGTGCTCTTGAGAGCATAGAAAAATTAGAGCAGCTGAGAGTTTTAGAAAAAGGATTCAGAATTGATATCATAGAAACGGATCTCAATCTTATCGGCGTGGACAGAAAAATTGATATAGAAAAGGTGGAAAAATTGATGCGTGGAGGCGAAAATGTATAGAGGCAAAAAGGTTGTTATGGGAATAACCGGCGGAATTGCAGCATATAAGGCGTTTGAGCTTATACGAGAGCTTAAAAATGAGGGAATTGATGTCTATGCTGCCATGACCAACAGCGCAATAGAGCTTATAGGATATCAAACTATTGTTGTTCTGACCGAGCATCCGGTGTTTAAAAATTTGTTTGACAGAATTCATATTCATGGAAGCGCAACCGATATAACGCATGTTGCACTTGGAAGTTGGGCCGATTGTTTTATAGTGCTGCCTGCCACTAATCATATTGTTTCAAAACTTGCATCAGGTGCCGGAGATGATCCGGTGAGTCTAGTCGCTTTGGCGTCCGACTGTCCCAGAATTGCGGCACCGACTGCAAACAGTGTAATGTATCAGCGAAAAACCAATAGAAGAAATCTTGAAATTCTGAGGCAGGATGACTGGATTACGGTTGAGGCAACAGAAGGCAATCTTGCCTGCAATCAGAAAGGCGTCGGTCATATTGCAAACAGTATGGCCATAAAAGAGGCAATTTACGGAGCGCTCGAAGAGAAAATCCTCAATGATTTTTATATTGTTGTTACTGCAGGTCCTACCAGAGAAAATATTGATCCGGTTCGATTTATTTCAAATCCATCAAGCGGAAAGATGGGGTTTGCGATAGCCAAAATGGCAAAACGGATGGGTGCGGAGGTATCACTCATTCATGGGCAGGTGCAGCTGTCCGGATGCTTTAGAACGACTACGGTGGCAACAACAAGTCAGATGAAAAAGGCCGTTCATCGGGAGATAAAAACCGCATTGGCAACCGGCAAAAAAGTGGTGTTTATCTCCGCAGCCGCACCTGCTGATTTTAGAAGTGAATATTCGGGAACAAAGATAAAAAAGGATGGAAATCCTTTATTACTTAAACTTATGCCTACAGAAGATATATTGAAATCAACCTTACTGTTTTCGGATAAAATAGTAAGAGTCGGTTTTGCGGCGGAAACAGGCAATCTTATGGCTAATGCAAAGAAAAAGTTAACCGATAAAAATCTTGATCTCATTGTGGCAAACGATATTACACTTCCCGGAACAGGATTTGCTTCCGATAACAACATTGTTACAATATTGGGCAAGAATATTGATGTTAAGCTTCCGTTTATGAGCAAGGAAAAGGCGGCTAAAAAATTGCTTAAAATTTTAAAGGAGCAGTGTGATGCAGATCACAACTTGTGATGAGTTTCTGGATGATTCAGGAATTTCTATTGATAACGAAGCAAAAGAGATTGCCTTCGGGATTATTGAAAAAATAAAAGCAGGCGGAGATGAGGCGCTTGCGGGGTATATAAAAAAATTTGATAATTATGATTTGTCAAAAGGACTTGCGATAACAGATTTTGAAATTGGCAATGGCATATCGGAAGAGCTTAAAAATGCTTTAAACTATGCGGCCGACAGAATAAAAAGGTTCTCGCAGCTTCAGCTTCAAAAAAGTTGGTTTGATATTGACGAGCGAGGTACTATTCTTGGCGAAAAGGTAACAGCTGTCAGCAAAGTCGGCATATATGTTCCGGGAGGAAAAGCGGTTTATCCGTCAACACTGCTTATGAACGCAATACCTGCCAAGACTGCGGGAGTAGAATCAATTGTTGCGGCGACCCCCGCATCGGATGGCTATATAGATCCATCCATACTTTTTGCCGCATCAATTGCCGGGATTGATAAGATTTATCGTATGGGCGGAGCGCATGCAATTGCGGCAATGGCATATGGTACAGAATCTGTTGATTCGGTTGATGTCATAACCGGGCCTGGAAATCGGTTCGTTGCAGAAGCAAAACGATTGGTAGCAGGAAGCGTAAAGATTGATTCGGTGGCAGGTCCTTCCGAAGTGCTGATCTATATTGATAATGGTCGATACATAGAGGATGCTGCAGCTGATGTTATTGCTCAAGCCGAGCATGATAGCAGAGCGATAGCATCCGTTATTGTAAATGATAAAAAATTGGCAGAGGCAATTAAGCAAAAGATTGACGAAATGGCAGCGGTTGCTCAAAGAGTTGAGATAGTCGTAAATGCTCTTGCGGGAAGTAGAATTTATCTTTGCAGGAATGAATCCGATGCTATTAAACTTATCAATAAAGTTGCACCCGAGCATCTTGAGATACTTTCCGACAACGGATGGAATATAGCGTACGGAATAAAAAATGCGGGGGCAATATTTATAGGCAGGTATTCGCCCGCGGCAATAGGTGACTATGTTGCAGGACCTAATCATACCTTACCAACGGGTGCTGCAAGCAGATTCAGCTCTCCGTTATCACCTGAAATCTTTCTTAAACGAAGCAGCATAATTTCTTACAGCAGGGAAGGCTATCTTGATGATGCTCCGATAGCCGTAAAGATTGCAGAGCATGAAGGATTGTTTAATCATGCAAACAGTCTAAAGATAAGACTAAAGGACTGAAGTTTGATAGCTGGACATGATGGAAACAAAAAAAATTGTAAAAACAGGACATATTTCTCTGCAATAAAGACTGTAGAATATCTTGATATATGCGTTAAGGTATTTCATGCTTGTGTCAAAAGAATTTACCTAATCTGTAATCAAGGCAGGCGAGGGCTTTGACATTGCCGCACAGAACCAGACTTTTTTTTGTGGGAACGGGCCCCGGTGCTATCGGTCTTGTGACAAAGAGAGCTCTTTGGGTATTGAAGAGAGCCGATATAGTGATTTACGGCCGATTTATAAACCCGAATCTGCTTTTTTACGCCAACAAAAAGGCGCGGTATATCTCCGCCTGCAACGATGAGGAAGCGATTTTTTCAGAATTGTCAAAATTAAACGGCAACAGGGATGTGGCGTGGCTTACCATTGGTGATCCGATCTTTTTTTCCAAACATAACAGAAGAATGGAAAAGTTTGCTAAGCTTACCAATCTTGAAATAGAGATTATTCCGGGAGTAACTTCTGCCTTAGCGGCGTCGACCTACAGCGGTATCCTTGTTTCTAAGCCCAGTTGTACCGATGCTGTAACGATTTCCGTGGGCAAGAAAGTAGCAACCGGCAAGGCGAACTGTCCCAAAAAATCCGATTCTCCTACAGTTATCTTTTTTCTTGCACTTGATTGCTTGAAAGAGCTTACCGAAAAATTGTTTAAAGCCGGATGGCAGAAAAGCGATGCCTGTGCGATAATCGAAAACGGTACAACACAAAATCGTACTGTTTTTGGCAGATTGTCGAAAATCGCTGATCTGACAGATATAAATGAAATATCGGAACCGGCTCTGTTTGTATGCGGGCAAGAGGTAAGTTCTAAAAACCGTTTCGGCTGGTTTGAAAAAAAGCCGCTTTTCTCAAAAAAAATTGTTGTTACCAG
This sequence comes from Campylobacterota bacterium, assembly GCA_013152955.1. Taxonomy (GTDB): domain Bacteria; phylum Campylobacterota_A; class Desulfurellia; order JAADFJ01; family JAADFJ01; genus JAADFJ01. The sequence goes on along the minus strand of JAADFJ010000102.1, from coordinate 1,726 downwards.
ACCGATGCCCGAGGGATTGGACACAGTAGATAAACTGGAGGAGTTGGGAGCGGATATCCTGTATCTGCCTGTTGTAAATATCGTCCGACTGCCTTATGATATCGATTCGATTGATTATGATCTGATTGTCTTTACAAGTGCAAAAAGTGTGAGCTGCTTTTTTGATAATATAAAACAATCCGGAATCTATGCCGATAGGATTGGAAGTATTGCATGCGTGGGAAAAAAAACTGCTGCAGCCTTGGGCAATTATCATCTGAAAGCAGACATCATACCTGATGATTTTAGCGCGAAGGCCCTGACAGATAGGCTGCTTGCCGAAGGAATCAAAGGCAAAAGAATTTTAATACCGGGTTCTGAAATGATGAATCCGGCAATGTCATTGCGATTGAGAGAAGCCGGGGCATCTGTTAAACTGCTTTATCTATATAGACCTGAAAAAAATTCAATTCAATGGAGCAGTTTGATAGAAAAGAAGATTGAAAACTGGGGAAATGTCGATTATCTGATGCTGACAAGCGGATTTATAGCGAAGGAGACGGCAAATTTTTTTGAGAATAAGCAATTTTTAGTGAAAAAAAGCTCAAAGACGGTTGCAATAAGCAAAAATGTCGGCAGAATTTCAAAGAGGTTAGGGTTTAAAAATATACTGGTCTCGGAGGAGGCAACAGAGGAGAGTATGATTAAAAAGATACTGGATGATATAAAATGAATGCCAAAACGGAAAGATTAAAAAGAGCTGCTAAAGAATTAAGAAGAGATGTGATAGAAATGATATATACTGCCAACTCGGGTCATCCGGGAGGCTCATTGTCTGCGGCTGATATTATAGCCGCTCTTTTTTTTGATGTAATGAAATATGATGCAAAGAATCCTCATCTGCCTGAACGTGACCGTTTTGTATTGTCTAAAGGTCACGCCGCACCGATTTTGTATGCAGCTCTTGCCCGGAGAGGGTATTTTGATCGTAAACTTCTCAACAGATTAAGGAGGTTCGGGAGTCCGCTTCAGGGACACCCGGATAGCAAAAAGCTTGCCGGAGTTGATGCATCTACCGGATCGCTCGGACATGGAATAGGAAACGCTGTAGGCATGGCTCTATCACTTATGCTTGACGGTAACAGGGCAAGAGTATTTTGTCTTCTTGGAGACGGCGAGATACAGGAGGGAAGTGTTTGGGAGAGCATGATGGCAGCATCGCACTTCGGGCTTGATAACCTTGTAATAATTATTGATAACAACGATCTTCAAATTGATGGTCCGGTCAGAGAGGTTATGAATGTGCACCCCATTGCCGCAAAACTAAAAAGTTTCGGATTGGAGACCATCAGTATAGACGGACACAATTTAGATCAGATTTTAGATGCATTAAACACGCATCCCTGCGGCAAACCGCTCGGGATTGTTGCGCATACCGTAAAGGGAAAAGGTGTTTCGTTTATGGAAAACAATGTCGGCTTTCATGGAAAGGCACCTAATGACGCTGAATATAAGCAGGCTATGAAGGAGCTATCATAATGAGGGCTACAAGAGACGGATACGGCGAAGGGCTTGTTGAAATAGGAAAAATCAATAAGGATGTGATAGTTATGGATGCCGACCTTGGTTCATCTACCAGATCGTTTATGTTTAAGAAAGAGTTTCCGGAACGATTTTTTGATTTCGGGATAGCGGAAGGCGCCATGGTTGATGCGGCAAGCGGCCTGTCTTATGCCGGCAAACTTCC
>JAADFJ010000101.1:1695-3934 GCA_013152955.1 Campylobacterota bacterium | reverse complement strand
GTTTGACAAATGGGTAGCCAGACTTGCCGGTTGGATAGTGTTCGCTATGATGCTAATCATAACCTATGATGTTACTATGAGATATGTTTTCAGGGCTCCTACAACCTGGAGTTTTGAAATTAGCACATATATGCTTGTGGCTATAGTTTTCTTAGGCGGTGCCTGGACTCTACCAGCCGGCGGACACGTAAGCGTAGATATAGTAACCGAAAGAGTAAAGCCGAAAACGAAAGCTTTGTTAGGTATTATCACTTCTTTTTTTGCTATGTTTTATCTCGGTATATTCTCAATAGCAGCTTTAAACTTTACATATCAAGCTTGGGCAAATAATGTTAAAAGCACACAATATTTAGGTTGGCCTCTGTGGCCGATAAGATCTTTTTTATTTATTGGCGGCGTATTACTTTTCCTTGAATTCTTTTTTAAACTTGTAGTAAATATTCGAATGTTTAAAAGAGAAAATTTGAAAACATGATAAGGGGGATTTAGGGCATGGAAGGATATATTGTTCTTTTAATTTTAATTGCGTCTCTGTCTTTGCTTCTTTTTACAGGCTTGCCGGTCGCCTTCTCCCTTGGTTTTTTGAGCATTGCTGCAGCTTATTTTTTATGGCCTAATTTATCGGGAATCTACGGCGTAGCGCTTGCCGGCTATGCCCATATGTCTAATTATATGCTTGTCTGCGTACCTCTGTTTATATTTATGTCAGAGCTTGTAATGCTTGGCAAAATGGGTACCGACACATACGAAGTGGCTGATCGCTTCTTAAGGAATCTTCCTGGTGGACTGGGAATGACAAGCGTTGTGTTTGGTGCTATATTTGGTGCTGTTTCCGGAGCAAGTACGGCCGGTACTGCCACAGTAGGACTTCTATCTATGCCTGAAATGACCGGCAGAGGTTATAAATCCGGTTTTGCAGGCGCAATTGTCGGATTCTCCGGTGCTTTGTCTATACTGATACCACCAAGTATTATACTCATTCTATATGGAACACTTACAGATGTATCCATAGGTAAATTATTTTTAGGAGGATTTATCCCCGGAATCCTTATGGCCGTACTTGCCATATTATACATCTTTATAAAAGCTAAAATTGATCCATCATCTGCACCAAGAAGTGAAGTTAGATTTAGCTGGAAAGAAAAAATCTTATCTGTATGGAAAGTTTGGGGATTATTTATTGTTATAGTGCTCCTATTGGGAACTATTTACACAGGTGTAGCTACACCGACAGAGGCTAGCGCGATTGGATCTTTTGCTGTCTTAATCATAGCTTTGTTGAAAAGAAGTTTAAATTTTAAAGTTTTAAACGATGCATTGTTGGCGACAGTAAGAACTACAGCTATGATAGGTTGGATTATCATTGGTGCAACATCATTCGGATATATAGTGATATACTCGGGTGGTGCGGCTCAATTGACAGGTTGGATCATTGGATCACATATGCCAAAATTAGTAATAGTTTTTATACTAATGATAGGATATTTGATAATGGGTATGTTTTTAGATCCGGTTGCTATAGTTATGATGACCACATCACTTGTTCTCCCGCTTTTGCATGTTCTTAATATAAATATACTGTGGTTTGGCATACTGGTAACAATAAATATGTGCGCAGGAAATATTTCTCCTCCTATGGGACTAAATCTATACATAGTTAAAGGCTTGATGCCCAAAATAGATCTCTACGATTTATTTAAGGCTGCAGTACCATTTATAGTCGTAGATACTATAACTATTGCTCTAGTTATGGTATTTCCTCAGCTAGCCACATGGTTACCATCCATTGTTTAATATATAAAATTTAGCTGCCTGCTCTATACTGTCCCAAAAAGTAAAGACAGTAGCCATCGGGGTCGTGTCTTTGCATTTGACATAACAACTCTGATCTGCTCACATAGCCGGAAAGCAATCTAAGAACGAGATTGCTTCGCTGCGCTCGCAATGGCGGAGAAAAAATGCTCGCAACATTCGCAACATTCCTGATTATTTCTCCGCCCGCGCCGAATAGTTAATTATTTTTTGCAGCTGACATACTGTTAATATATGAATATTGGCAATTATACCGATTAAAACAAGGATCAAAATTATAACATAACTCCAGTTCCTGACATCCAAGGGCATTTTAGGCTAAAGGTATAATGAGACCACTGCACAATAAACAAATTCACAGCTTTTTATGAGGTTTTCTATAGACAAGGCAAACTTCTGAAGGACTAACGGGTTAATTCAAAGAAGT
>JAADFJ010000101.1:0-1638 GCA_013152955.1 Campylobacterota bacterium | reverse complement strand
GGGCAATCTTCAGGAAATTAAAATTCTCAAACTAACCGGTTAGTACCTCAAATTTTAATTTCTAAATCTCACCCTTTCTTTGACTTCTGTGTATCTGTTTATTGTGCAGAGGTCTCATAATATATGTATGAAAAATAATGTTGGGCAAAGAAAATGAAAAGGTGAAATGCGGAATTTAAATGGGATCGAAGAAAAACAAATAATACCTTGAAGAAAAATAAGAAAAATCTGTCTACTTGTGCAGATATAATGAAATTGGCGATTTTAAGCAGGTGAGAGATGCAGCAACCGCAGTAAGAGAAGGTTTTGAAGCGGCAATGACAATATAACTTTTTTTCGGTAGAAACGATTTAGATTTATTCAAGTTATGTTTTGATGCTTATATTGGCACTTATAATAATTTGAGGTATCATTGATTTCAAATAACATGAGATAAAAAAAGCATATTAATAAAAAATTATTGGACAGCTGCGCAATATTATGAGAGGTGAGTATGGAATCGCAATACAAAGTGCTTTTTCACATTGATAAATTCGACATAGAGGCATTAAATATCGCCTTTAAGAATACGAATAATTTAATAAATGACAAGGGAACGTCTTCGGTTCAAGCTGCTTTGGTGGTCAATTATCTGGCGCCAAAACTATTTCTTAAAAATACGCTCGGAAAAGAAATGACTGATAATCTTGCCAAACTGATTAAAAACAAAAATGTATCCATCTTTATTTGCAATAATTCTCTAAAGAATTTAAAAATTAGCCGCGAAGAATTGTTAACTTTCTGCGAAGTAGTTCCGGCCGGCATTACAAAAATAATTGAATTGCAAAATAATGGTTTTGCTTATGTAAAACCATAAAACGAGATACGAATGTTAAAATCTCATTGATGGATATGAATAATTTTTTTGTATTTGATATGCTTATTTGTATTCCGATTTGAGTTGGGCTAATCTGTCTTTGACTGCCTTGGCATGTCCTTTGACGCGCACCTTTGTCCATATTTCAGCGATATTCATATTCGGATCTATAATAAAGGTCGACCTTATCACTCCTTCGTACTCTTTTCCGTACAGCTTTTTCTTGCCCCATGCCTCATAAATCTTTAGCGTTTCTTTTGTCTGATCAGACAAAAGTGTCAGATTGAGACTGTTTTTTGCTATAAACTTTTGGTGTTTCTCGGAACTATCGGGGCTTATTCCAAGTATAACTGCATCAAGTTTTTTGAATTCCTGACGTAGATCGGTAAATTCACACGCCTCTTTTGTACATCCTGATGTGAGATCTTTTGGATAAAAGTATAAAATAATCCACTTTCCGCTGAAATCTTTCAGGCAGACTGTTTTGTTGTTCTGATCCGGCAGGCAAAATTCAGGCGCCTTTTTTCCTATCTCAATCATAACGTCAACCTCCTATTTCATAATTATTGTATCAAAATATATCCGATTGGAAAAATAGATCAATGATATATCCTATATGTTCCAACTATACGTTTGGTTTGTTTGACATAGTCGCCTGTTTTACTATTCTTGTTCGTAGCTGCGAAATAGGGGAGGGCAGATGAACACCGACTTGTCATTTATCACAAACGAGAAAGGTCAAAATCTCAAAGATCGCTTCGGAGTCCTTATCAAAGATTCGG
>JAADFJ010000100.1 GCA_013152955.1 Campylobacterota bacterium | reverse complement strand
CCGCCGGCTTTTGAACCGACACCGGACATTTTAAATCCTCCAAACGGCTGACGACCGACTATCGCCCCGGTTATAGAACGATTAAGATAAAGATTGCCGACTGCAAAACGTTCTCTCGCTTTCATTAAATTAACAGGATTTCTTGAATATACTCCGCCGGTAAGCCCATAGACCACGCCATTTGCTATGGAAACCGCCTCATCAAACGATTTGGCTTTTATGACTGCAAGTACAGGACCGAATATTTCTTCACAGGCTATGGCCGCATCAGCCGCAACATCTGTAAATATCGTGGGCGGGACAAAATAACCCTTTTCGGGAGCCTTTCCCTGAAAATAGAGAGTTGCCTCTTTTTTACCTATTTCTATATAACTGTTGATTTTCTCTTGTGCTTTCGCATCTATTACAGGACCTATTTTTGTGGCAGGATCAGAGGGATCTCCGATTTTTAGACTTAGAACAGCCTCTTTGAGACGATTTACAAAATTGTCGTATGCATCCTCGAGAACAATAACCCGGCTGCAGGCAGAGCATTTTTGTCCCGAGTAACCGAAAGCCGATTGCACAACACCCTTTACCGCTTCATCCAAATCGGCATCATTATCAACGATTACGGCATTTTTACCGCCCATCTCCGTTATGGTTTTTTTGACTTCCCATTGATCGGGCATAGTTATGCCGGCTTTTTCAACAATATTAAGTCCAACCGATTTTGAGCCGGTAAACACAACAAAATGAACACGTTTGTGAGCTGTAAGATAATTGCCTATCGTAAATCCGTCGCCCGGCAAAAAGGATAAAACGCCGTTAGGCATTCCGGCCTCCTTAAATATATTAACAATATAATTTCCTACTATAGGTGTCTCAGATGATGGTTTATATATTACGCAGTTTCCGGTAACAAGTGCAGCAGAGATCATTCCAACAGAAATTGCAAGCGGAAAGTTCCAGGGAGAAATAACCGCTCCGAGGCCTCTTGGTCTGTAGAAATAGCTGTTGTTTTCACCTGGAATATCCATCATTTTTTTGGGAGTAAGCAATTTTATTGCTTCTCTGCCGTAATATTCAAGATAATCTATTGCCTCGGTAACATCCCCCTCAGCTTCTTTCCAAGGTTTTGCCGCCTCGTAGACCTGAATTGCTGCAAGCTCGTATCGCTTTTTTCGCATAATTGCAGCAGCTTCAAAAAGAATATCCGCTCTTTTTTCAACAGGCATAGCGCTCCATTTATCAAAATTCTCCCACCCTGCTTTTATTGCCGTTTCGCAATCGGCTGTATCCGCTTTATAAAAGTTTCCTATTAAATGCTCCGGGTTTGCCGGATTAACCGATTGAGCTTGTTGTCCGTTTTTCAGCTTTTTATCATTTATGATAGGGTATGTATCAAACGGAAATTTTGCCTTGATATCTTTCAATGCATCTGAAAATTTGTTTCTTACGTCAGTTTTTGAAAAATCAAGCGGAGGCTCGTTTTTAAAAAGCTCCTTTTCGATTGCTTCCTTTTCTTTTTCGACAGATAAACTTTTAAACGGATTTTTAAGAAGTTCCTCGTATGTCGGATTAGTCTGACTTTGCAGTATCCAGGACTGATTTGATGTATTCTCAAGCAGCCTCCTTATCAGATATGCGACTCCCGGCAGAAGTTCTCCTACAGGCGCATAAACACGCGTCATATACCCTATTGATGAGAGTATTTCAGCGACCGGTTCTCCCATTCCGTAAAGCACCTGAAACTCAAACGCTCTTTTATTGATATTTAAAGATTCGGCAAGAGCGATTGATTTAGATATTGTTCTTATATTGTGTCCGGCAAATGCCGGCCTTACGGTATTGATGTTTCTTAAAAGCAGATCACTGATTCTCTCATACATTGCGTCCGTCTGTGATTTGTTATTAAAAACCGGAACAGGCCAGCCTTTTTGACAGCTTATAACATTTTCATAATCCCAGTAAGCACCTTTTACAAGGCGAATATTAGTGACGGCCTTTCGTTGTACGGCCCATTTCAATATTGATTCGGTATCAGCCAATGAGTCTTTCAGATATGACTGTATAACTATGCCGAAGTACGGATACGATTCAAACCGTTTATCCAGCATCAGCTCCCTGAAAAGCCTTAATGTCAGATCTTTGTAATAATAGCTTTCCATATCAATAGTTATAAATATCTTATTTTCCATTGCCAGTTCAAACAGCGGAAAAAGTCTTTTTTTGAGTGCACTAATACTGCCGTTTGTATCCACGGGGTCAATCTGGCTGTACAGCGATGTCAATTTCAAAGAAAGATTTATCTTCGGCTGATTTATAGGCACACCTGTTTCAACTGAATTGTTCTCAAATTGATTCTGAAGTTCTGAGAGTCTTTTTATAAGAGAAACATAGCGTGCAAGATATAGATCGGCTTCTTTCTCGCTTACCGAAGCCTCACCCAAAAGATCCATTGTAAAACCGATTCCTTTCTTTCTGAGTTTAAGAAGTCTGTTCATCGATTTATCAAGATTTTCACCTACAATGAAACCGTTTGCCATCTTTGCTATATTTTTTTTGAGTGCTCCTGCAGCAAGTTTTGCTACTATTCCTTTTCCGCCGGCAAAGCCAAGAAGATTTTTTATTGTGCTGTTCAGCTCAGTATTTCCAAAATACGCTTTTATGTGCGCCGAAAGCTCATCCTGAGAGTTCAATGTCGGAAGGACATCTATAAATCGAAACATTCCAATTTTAAAATCCTCATCTTTTAAAAGCCAATCGGTAATTCTTCCTTCCCAGAACTTTTTGCTGAACATTGAACTTTTTGAATCGCCAAGTTTGCTCAAAAGGTCTCTTCCCGTTCTTTCTGCTGCAGATTCAAGAGATTGATCCAATTTTGAATAATAGGCGATAAGTCATTGATAGTTTCCATTTTGTTCCTCCCATTTTTTTACTTTGACTTTATGAACTGATGTTACGCACTAAACACAGCTGCAGTGGCAATAGTAGCGTATAAGTGCAAGACAGTGTAACACAAGGAGCAGCCGGCTGCTTCAAGGACACTAACACAGCAATTATGCGTTACTATTGCCACCCGAAGGGCAAAAAGATAAAGTATCATCTACTGCGTCGAAACCTTGCCGGCGTAGCTACGGCTACGCCGGCAAGAACCCGCCTTGTATTTAACGCCTTCTCTTTTTGCTGAAACTACATTTAGTGCGCAACATCAGTTCTTTAATTCACAGTTTAATCTCCTGAACTTAAGTGTCAATTGCATTAAACATTCATTATTGACGATTTGTAAAATTTGTCTAACATAGAAGATAAACAAATCTTTAGGGGGTATTTATGAAAAAATTGTGGGGTTTATTTCTTGTATTGGCTGTCGCAATATCGTTATCATCCGAAGCTATGGCATCATCATATATACTTATTGGTGTGCAGGCTCCAATAACAGGAAAATACGCCAATGAGGGTCAGGGCATAGCACAAGCTGTAAAACTTATAGTCAGTCAGCAGAATGCAGAAGGCGGAATTTTGGGCAAAAAAATAAAGGTAATTGTGTGCGACGATGAAGGAACAGCAGTTCAGGCTGCTATATGCGCACGTGACCTGGTAAACAAGGGTGTTATAGCTGTAATAGGCTCATATACATCAACATCAACAGAAGCGGCTGAGGCCACATATTACAGGGCAAATGTTCTTCAGACGAGCGACGGAACCAGCGACAGACTGACAAAACATGGATACTGGACATTTTTCAGAAACTCATTTCCCAACAGTGCTGAGGCGGCATTTACCGCCCAATATCTTGTAAATAAAAAACATTACAAAAGAATCGTAGTGCTTTCCGATCATTCCAGTTATTCTAATGGTCTATCTAACGCTGTAGCAAAAGCCATTAAAAAGGCGGGCGGTACGGTTATTTATCGCGGAAGAATTACATCCGGAGCTCAAAATTTTACTCCGGTATTGACAAAGATAAAATCAATGAATCCTGATGTGATCTATTTCGGCGGCTACTATACAGACGGAGGACTTATCAGAGCTCAGCAGGTAGAACTTAGAATTAAGGCTGACTTTGTGGGTGGAGATTCTGTCGACAATCCTGATTTTCTCAAACTTGCAGGAAAGAGTGCGGCAGGGACATATTTAATAAATGTTCCGACTCCTTCTATTCTTCCATATCCGTTAGCTAAAAACTTTCTTAAGGCGTACAAGGCACGATATCATATGATGCCTCCAAGCATCTGGACGCTTCTCAATACAGACGGTCTGCGTGCGATTCTGTTTGCAATAAAAGAAACCGGAACTACGAATACCGTAAAATTGGCAAAATATCTTCATAATCTGAAAGATTTTCCAGGTATTACAGGTCCGGTTACGTTTCTCAAGAGCGGAGAACGAACAGGAAGTGTTTATATGACATACGAAGTTCAAGAAAACGGGAGTAAGAAGATAGTTTATAAAGAAAAATAAACCCGAATGAACACATTCTTTCAGCAGCTTGTCAACGGATTGACCATAGGAGGAATTTATGCTCTGATAGCGCTGGGTTATACAATGGTTTACGGCGTTATGAAGCTTATAAACTTCGCACACGGAGATCTGGTTGCACTTGCAGCATATATAGGATTAACAATATTTATGAAGGTCGGAACATCATCTTCCGGCCTTTCTATTCTATTGATTGTGTTGATCGGCACTATCATGATTATAGTTTTTGCAGGAATGATGCTTGAACTGATCGCTTACAGACCGTTGAGAAACGCCGGCGCCCCCAGGCTCAGCGCTGTTGTTTCGGCATTGGGTGCAAGTATGGTTCTTGAAAACGGAATGATGCTTCTTTGGGGACCAAATCTTAAGATTTTCCCTTCCAACATTCTGCCATCCTCAACATGGTCAATAGGCGGCGTTATCATCAGTTCGGCTCAGTTTTTTATCATTGTATCGTCGCTCGTGTTTATGCTGCTTCTTCATCTGTTTATCAACAAAACCAAATTAGGAACGGCCATAAGGGCGGCAGCTATAGATCAGGAAGCAGCTCAGCTGATGGGCATCAATGTTAATAGAGTTATTGTAACAATTTTTGTACTTGGATCCGGTCTGGCTGCAATAGGAGGAATTTTTGTCGGCATCTATTATCGTGAGGTCTATTTTAACATGGGATGGCTTTACGGTCTCAATGCGTTTGTAGCGGCAATCGTAGGCGGAATCGGCAATATTCCCGGAGCGATGCTCGGCGGAATATTGCTTGGAGTATTCAATGCATTTATATCGGGATATGTTTCAAGTTCATGGTCGGAGGCTTTTACCTTTATTCTTTTAATCGGTATACTTATATTTAGGCCAACCGGAATTCTTGGTGAAAGAGTGGCGGAGAAGGTATGAAGAAAAGAACCGTCACCTATGCCTTGTTGATACTTTCCGTATTATTTCCGTTATTTTCAAACTCAAGCTGGATTACCATAGGAACAACATTTGTCATCTATTCTATTGTATCGTTGAGTCAGGATATAGTATTGGGCAGAGCGGGAATGTTTGATATGGGGCATGCAATCTATTTTGGAATGGGCGCATATACAACGGCAATATTAAACAGTACATACGGTGTCCCGGTATTGTTGACTATACCGTTTGCAGTTGTGATACCGGTAATCTTTGCCGTTTTGCTTGCTGCTCCGATAGTGCATCTGAAGGGTGATTATCTGCTTGTGGCAACACTTGGTTTTAATATTGTGTTCGAACAGGCGTTAAAAAATAATCTGTTTGGAATCACCGGAGGACCAAACGGTATTTTCGGCGTAGGTGTGCCCTCTATTTTCGGAATCGAGTTTTCGAGTCAAGCTTCAATCTATTATTTTTCTCTCTTCTTTCTTTTTTTGACCCTTATGATTATGAATAATCTTGAAGCAAGCAAAACCGGAAGAGCACTGCATTTCATAAATGAAGACTCGCTTGCATCTGAAACTATCGGAATCAACACGCGGTTTTATAAGATTTTTGCCTTTGCAATAAGTGCCGCACTCTCCGGACTTGCAGGCGTTGCATTTGCGGTTCAATATTCAACAGTGAGTCCCGAGGCATTCAACTTTATTCAATCCGTACTATTTTTTACCATCGTAATTGTGGGCGGGCAATCCTCAATACCAGGGGTGCTAATAGGTACATTTCTTATGTTTGTAGTTCCTGAAATATTCAGAGAATTTGCAACTGCACGATATTTTGTTTTCGGAATCGCAATGATACTTACTATGATACTGAGACCAAAAGGAATCTGGCCGGTAAAATTCGGCAGAATACCGAAATATATTAGGCATTAGCAATGCATTTTCTGGAAGTCAAAAATTTAACGATGCGGTTCGGCGGTCTTATTGCAATAGACGATCTCAGTTTTCAAATAGAAGAAGGGCAGATTTTTGGAATAATAGGACCCAACGGAGCCGGAAAAACGACAGTTTTCAACTGTATCACAGGCATTTATACACCGGGAACCGGAGAAATTATCTGGCAGGGAAAAAATATAACCGGCAAGTCGTCTCATCTTATAACTAAATCCGGTATTGTAAGAACATTTCAAACAATCCGTCTTTTTTCTCATATGAGTGTTGCGGAGAACATAATGTCAGGGCGTCATAATAAATCACGCCAATCATGGTTGAGCGGAATAATCCATACGCCGTTCTACAAAAAGGATGAAAAAGAAAACTGGCTTAAAGCGGCTGAGCAGATTGATTTTTTCGATCTTACAGATTACACAACAATCGAAGTCGGCAGTCTTCCGTACGGAATTCAACGAAAGGTAGAGATGGCCAGAGCGCTTGCGACGGAACCGAAATTATTGATATTAGATGAGCCTGCAGCAGGTCTCAACGATAAGGAAACCGAAGAACTTTCCGGTATGATATTTAAAATTAGGGACAGGGGTATTACCGTTTTGCTCATCGAACACGACATGGATTTGGTAATGAATACAACCGAAGAGCTGTGCGTAATAAATTTTGGCAAAAAGATTGCTGAAGGAACACCTGAATCGATTCAAAACAACCCTAAAGTCATTGAGGCGTATCTTGGATAACGACAGACTGCTTATCGTAGAAGATGTAGAGGTTTCATACGGCAATATACAGGCCGTAAAAGGAATTTCTTTTGATGTTCGCAAGGGTGAAATTGTTGCTATTCTGGGGGCTAACGGTGCCGGAAAAACAACAACGTTGAGAGCTATAAGCGGTTTACATAAAATAGAAAAGGGAAGCATAAGATATAAAAGTTTTGAGATAACGTCCGTGCCGGCTTATAAAATTGTATCAATCGGTATTAGTCATGCACCCGAAGGAAGGAGAATCTTTGGAACATTGAATGTAAGGGAGAATATTCTTCTTGGAGCTTACACGATGCAATCTATTGATGATGAGCGTCTGCACTGGGTCTATTCATTATTTCCAAGATTGCAGGAACGGCAAAATCAACTTGCAGGGACATTGTCAGGCGGGGAGCAGCAGATGCTTGCCATAGCAAGAGCGTTAATGAGTAAACCGGAAATGCTTCTTCTTGATGAGCCCAGCCTAGGACTTGCACCAATACTCGTAAAAACGATTTTTAATGTGATAAAAGAGATAAATAATGCAGGCGTAAGCGTGCTGCTTGTGGAACAAAACGCCAGATTAGCCTTGCAGCTTGCCGACAGAGCTTATGTACTTGAGGTCGGCAAAATAGCAATAAGCGGAAGCACGAAAGACCTGCTTTCTTCGACTAAGGTGCAGGAGGCGTATTTGGGTAAAAAATCAAACAGATAGCTGCATCCATATCCCTTTTACTCCTTCAACCAAAAATTTCATAGCTATTGCTCCAATTATAATACCGATAATTCTTGTTGCAATTTTCAAACCATGCACACCAAGAAAATTTGAGATATACCTTGCATATCTCAGTGTAAGAAAGATTACAACATAGGAGATTATAATAGAAACAAAAAGGGCAATTTTTTCTGCTGACAAGTCGGCGTTGGTGTTTAAAACAATTATAGTGGTTATGGCTCCAGGTCCGAATATGATGGGAATTGCAAGCGGGATGATGGCAACATTATCTTTATGAGCGGCAGCGCTATCTTCTTCTGCCGTGTGTTTTGTCGAAATAATCTCTTTGCCCTGAATCATATTTATTGAAACGATAAGCAATACTACACCGCCAATAGCTTCCATGGAAGGCAGATCTATTCCGAATAACTTTAAAATAATCCCGCCTAACAGCATAGTTGTTACAGACGCTATAAAAACGGTAAATGAAGCTGCTCTGGAAATGCTCTTAACTTCCTCAGGCTTTACCAACGAAAGCATCACAGCTGCAGCGGCAAGAGGATTTAAAACTGTAATCAAGCTTATAGTATTGTATAAAACAAAGTGTAGAAAATGCATTCCACCTCCTTCAATTCAATATAGCAGTATTAAGTCAAATTGTAATATTATAAAAAAACGGCAGCTTATAATCAATAGAGGACGCTATGCCTAATTCTGTCCGCGCAAATTAAGGAAAATTTGCTGAATGTTCAGACCTTTTCTGGAATTAAAAGGTTAATCGTATATAATAATTTATTATACGAAAAAATAAAATTAAGGAATTCAATTTATGGAAGATTATAGTTGGCTTTCTGCTTTTCTTGACATAAGCGAAGCTATTTTTAAAAATTTGTACGGGAAGGCCGGCTCTGCGGAGATGGCTGCTTCGATTGGAAAAGGAGCCGGAGGCGATACAACCATACAGATTGACCGGTCGGCAGAGGATATTTTTATTGAAAAATTTGAATCGTTTAATATTTCGGCGGTTATTATATCTGAAGAGGCCGGAAAAATTTTTGTAAGCGGCGGAGATGATAACAGCCCAATTGTTCTTATCGATCCTATAGACGGAAGTATGAATGCAAAAAGGGGATTACCTTTCTATTCTGTTGCTATTGCCAAAACAGAGAAAATGATTAGTTCGACAACTGTTTCCGTTGTTATGAATCTTTCAAACGGAGATCGATTTTATGCAATAAAGGATAGGGGCGCGTTCAAAGATAACTATTTTTTAACGAGACACGGAAAGGCGGCCGGACAGATCAAAACCGACGGAGATGCAACAAAAGAAATTCTGATTACCGAGGGAATTTACGAAGATGCAGTTTTGAAGGAATTTTTAATTTACAGAAAAATGTTTGACAAAATAAGGGTCTTTGGATCGGTAGCACTTGATCTGAGTTATCTTGCCGATTCGGCCGCAGATGGATTTGTACATCCGCTTGACAGTAGGACTTTTGATTATGCAGCAGGAAAACTTATACTGGAGGAAGCAGGCGGCTGCTTAAGTAATCAAAGCGGAGAATCTTTTGATGTTGATGTTAATTTAAAGAAAGGCAGTCCGTTTATTGCGGCGAGAAACAGAGAAATTTTGAACGATATGGTGAAAGCAAAAATTAATTTTCAGGAGGAAAAGATTGTATAATGGAATAATTGATCGCTACAGGCCATTGATGCCGATAGGCGATAGCGATCATATAGTAACATTAAATGAAGGAAATACTCCGCTTATTAGAAGTGTATATATAGAGACTATGACAGGTAATGCAGCGCTGTTTTTTAAATACGAAGGATCCAATCCTACCGGATCATTCAAAGACAGGGGAATGACTGTAGCTGTAAGTAAAGCAAAATCGGAAGGATATAATTCAGTTGTCTGTGCATCTACGGGAAATACATCTGCTTCGGCCGCTGCTTATGCGGCAAGAGCAGGCATGAAGGCGGTTGTTATAATACCTAAAGGAAAAATCGCACTCGGCAAACTCTCCCAGGCTATGCTTTATGGAGCTTCTGTTGTTCAAATCGATGGAAATTTTGATGATGCATTAAACATTGTCAGAAATATAGCAAGCGAATATCATGTTGCACTTGTAAATTCCGTCAATCCTTATCGAATTGAAGGTCAGAAAAGCGCCTCTTTCGAGATTGTCGATGATCTTTCCAACAGCCCGACTTATCATATTCTTCCCGTAGGCAATGCGGGTAACATAACTGCGTATTGGAAAGGCTATAAGGAATATCATAAAATAGGCAAGACTGAAAACCTTCCCGCTATGCTTGGATTTCAGGCTGCCGGAGCTGCGCCGATTGTTTTGGGACATAAAGTATTGCATCCTGAAACCGTAGCTACAGCTATTAGAATAGGCAATCCGGCTTCATGGGAAAATGCCCTTAGTGCAAAAGATGAATCGGGGGGATTAATAGATTCTGTAACTGATGATGAAATTTTGACTGCATATAAACTTTTAGCCGATCATGAAGGAATTTTTTGCGAGCCCGCGTCCGCGGCTTCTGTTGCCGGACTTCTTAAATTATCCGGGAATTCATTTTTTAAATCAACCGATATTATCGTCTGCACGCTTACGGGAAACGGGTTAAAAGATCCCGATAACGCCATCAAATCCAGCATATCTCCGATAAGTATGCCATCTGATTACAAGGCGATCGCAAAAGCATTTCATTTGTGAAAAAGAAATTCGAGAAACTTCCATTTTCAAGTTTTAATTGGGCAATCAAGGGAATAGTTGACGCCTTGAGGGAAGAGCCGCATCTAAAATTTCATTTTGCTGCTGCTGTGGTTGTGATTATAGCATCGTTTGTTTTCAGATTAAACAAAGCCGAATGGTTTGCAATTGTGTTTGCCATCACTATAGTACTTCTTGCAGAATTGGTGAACAGTTTAGTCGAAAGACTATGCAATATAATAACATCGATACACGATACAAGGATACAAAAGATTAAAGATATCTCTGCAGGGATGGTTCTTATAGCTGTAATCAGTGCGCTTGTGATAGGTTATATTGTCTTTTATCCGCATATGAGCATGTTATGGAATAGCCGCCAAAAAATTGTTCTCTCATATCATGTTATTGTTTTAATAAGCCTGATCATAACCCTTTTTCTGGTTGTACTGATCAAATCTATTGTTTCACCTGAGGTGCCGCCGTTATATGGTGGAATGCCGAGCGGTCACTCCGCCATTGCATTTTCGCTGTGGGCACTGGTTGTTATAAAAAACAACAGTTTAATTGTTGATTTTTCTATGCTTATAGTTGCATTACTGGTTGCGGAGAGTAGATTATCTCTTGGGATACACACTATATCGGAAGTAGTTATAGGAAGCTTTTTAGGCATTAGTGTCAGCTATATTGTGTATCTGATTTTTGGATTATAGGAGGGAATTTGGAATCGTTTAATTATATAGCAGGTACACTGCACTGCGAAAATACCGATATAAAAGCGATAGTAGAAAAGGTCGGCAGTCCGCTATATTTATATAGCAAAAGTAGTTTTGAGGCGCATTATAACCGCCTGGACAACGTTTTAAGTAAGGAAAAAATAAGACATCTGATTGCCTACGCCGTCAAGGCAAACGATAATCTTTCGATTATAAACATCTTTGCAAAACTGGGCGCCGGAGCTGATGTTGTATCAGGCGGCGAAATCTACAAGGCGCTGGCAGGAGGAATCAAGCCATCTAAAATGGTTTACGCAGGTGTCGGGAAAACTGTAGAAGAGATAAAATATGCTCTAAAAAACGGCATAGGCCAATTTAATGTAGAATCGCGCAGCGAACTGAGAAAGATCAATAGTATAGCAGAATCACAAGGTATGGTTGCTTCGATTGCAATAAGAGTCAACCCGAATGTTGACCCTAAAACTCATCCGTATATTTCAACGGGAATGAAAAAATATAAATTCGGAATACCGCTTGAGCAGGCATTCGAGCTGTACAAAAACGCAGAATCAATGAAAGGTATCAGAATCAAAGGGATACACTTCCATATCGGTTCTCAACTAACCGATCTATCCGTATTTGATGATGCCGCAAAAATTATTGTTGAGTTTTTAAAAAGGCTTAAATCGTCAGGCATAATGCTTGAAACAATAAATATAGGCGGAGGCATAGGCATAAGATACCTCAATGAGGAGGTGATCAATTTAGATGGCTATGCCAAAATTGCAAAAAAAATTGTCTCTGTGTATCCGGAAGCTCTGCTGATATGTGAACCTGGCAGGTTTATGGTTGGAGAGGGAGGCGTTCTTATTTCAAAGATTCTTTATATAAAAGATAATGGCGAAAAGTTGTTTTATATTGTTGATGCGGCAATGACGGATCTTATAAGACCGACGCTTTATCATGCAGAATATAAAATTATTCCTGTGACCTTAAAAAAGAAGAGCGTAAAGGTTGCGGTCGATGTAGTTGGTCCGGTATGCGAAAGCGGTGATTTTCTGGCTAAAAATATAAGTATTGACCGAATGATTGAAGGTGATTTGATAGCTGTAATGAGTGCCGGAGCGTATGGATTCAGCATGTCAAGCCATTATAACGCGAGACCCAATATAGCTGAGGTTCTCGTTGATAAGGATCAATTTTCCGTGATTAGAAGACCGGAAACGTATGAAGATTTGATAAAATCTGAGGTGTGAAAGTATGATAGAATTTTATAAGACAAACGGCGCAGGGAATGATTTTATAATAATCGATGACAGAGACAAAAAGATAGAAAACGAATTTAAAGATATAAGCAAGTGGGTTGAAAAGATATGCAAACGTAGATTTTCCGTAGGAGCCGATGGAGTAATTCTTATACAGAATGACTCATCCGACGATGTTGATTTTAGGTGGAAATTTTATAATTCCGATGGATCGGAAGCTGAAATGTGCGGAAATGGAGCAAGATGTGTTTCAAGAATGGCTTATGAACTTGGTATCACCGGAAAAAAGCTTGCATTCAGAACAAAAGCCGGAATAATAAAAGCGGAAATTCTTGATAGAGACAGAGTAAAAGTTTATATGGTTGATCCAAAAAATCTTAAGAATTCTGCGATACCGGAGGGGATGCCGAAAGGCGGTTTTGTTGATTCCGGAGTTCCGCATATGGTTTATCCGGTAGAAAACGTTACGCAATGTGATCTGATGGGCATTGGTGCCAAAACCCGCTATCACAGCTTTTTCGGTTCCAACGGAACCAATGTGGATTTTATAGAAATCCTGGACAAACATAATATAAAAATGAGAACATACGAAAGAGGAGTTGAGGGCGAAACGCTTGCCTGCGGAACTGGTGCAGTCGCTTCTGCACTGATTGCATTTGTGCATGGATTAGTTGAACGTCCGGTAAAGGTTCATACAATTACCGATAAAGAGCTTATAATAGATTTTGAATATGACGGCAAAAAATTCAGTTCGGTATCAATGGAGGGGCAAGCATCTGTTTCATACAGAGGATATCTGATGACAGACGCTTATACACTATGATGAAAACAGAACCATTTATCAAACAGATTGTAAGTCCTCCCATAGAGGAGAACTGCTGGCTTTTCGGAGACAAACAAAACAGAGTTCTCGTTGCGATTGATCCCGGAAACAGTAATCAGATAGTTGAAGAGATAGATAATTTCGGAGGGCGACTCGCTGCAATCTGCTGCACGCATATGCATTTTGATCATGTCGAGGGAAATAAGATTTTGAAAGAACGATTTTCGGCGCCTATTCTGATCGGCAGAAAAGATGCTCCGGCTCTGACCGAATCACACAGATCGGCAGAACTGTTTGGCATACAAGCGGCTGCTTCACCTCCGGCGGACAGACTTCTTGCTGAAGGCGATACGATAAAGGTAGGAAGCTATTGCCTTAGGGTCATTGAATATCCCGGTCATACTCCCGGATTAATAGCCTTTTATGAAGAGGACTTGAAATTTTTATTTGCCGGTGATTTAATATTTTATGAAGGCATAGGAAGGTTTGATCTTCCGGGAGGCGATTTTAAAAAGACAAAGGAAAGCTTGCGTAAACTGATGAATCTGCCTGATGATGTAACGATTTTTACCGGACACGGAAGCAAAACCACCATTAAACATGAGCGTGTGTACAACCCGTTCAAGGAACACTTCTTATAACTATTTATAACTTCCATTGCGTGTTTTTTAATTTTGTTCAATCGCTATTTGATGCGCAATGCAGATTAATAATTGCAATTCTGCGAATTAATAGAAGTGGTCGGTACACTTGATGAAATCTAAACCTTGCACTTCGGAAACCGGATATTCTATCCGCATAAACAACTTGCTGTCATTAATATGCATATTGCTAAATGAGATAACTTTGAGACGTAATTGCAGTCGGGTATTTCAATTTTTAAAAGAGATAAATAAATGGCCTGCATATATTTGGCAAGAGCAACACTTATTGAAATTGCGTACGCCGTTTGGCTCGGTACGGTTTTGTATAAGCAAATTCCGGACAAATCAATAATGCAGGTATGAGATTGATTGCTGTAGAAGCGGTTAATATAAATATTTTTCAAAAACAGTCAGCCATTAAACTTGATATCAAGATAAAATACGAGGTATGAAATAATGTGGATTTATGTTGTTTTGGGCATTTCAATAGGTATTCGAATAATATTGGGTATATCTGCTTCTTATGGGATAAAAAAAGCGTGTTATAAAGATGGGGCATTCACCGACAAATTTTTGTTTTTTTGGTACATCATGGAAGCATTTCATCATATTCCGAGCGTTTTGGCATCATTCCATGCTGCCAATTTGCAAAGTCTCAAAGGAACGCCATGTTTGACCTTGCAGCCCATAGAAACAGAACTTCTTGAAGCGAAACAGTTATGAAGCGTTTTAATATACGAAGTTTTTTTACAATATTTGGACCGGGACTGGTAGTGATGTTTGCCGATACCGATGCGGGGAGCGTAATTACAGCCGCACAAAGCGGGGCAGTGTGGGGATACAGACTACTCTTACTGCAGCTTATACTTATCCCAGTTGTCTATATGGTTCAGGAACTTGCGGTACGTCTGGGGCTGGTAACCGGCAAGGGGCATGGTGAGCTTATACGTGAACACTTCGGTAAAGGATGGGCATGGCTTTCGGTTTCCACTCTGATAGTTGCCTGCCTGGGAGCTTTGGTTACCGAGTTTGCCGGAGTGGCAGGCGCCGGTTTGCTTTTTGGAATACCGACATGGATTAGCGTAAGCATGACTGTACTGTTTCTCTCTATTGTGGCTTGGACCGGCTCGTATCTTTCGGTTGAGCGTATTGCCATCCTGATTGGCAGCTTTGAATTGGTCTTTTTGGTGGTGGCTTGGTGGGCACAGCCGAGTCCTGCGGCTATGTTAAGCGGCTTGACCCAGATTCCATGGCGTCAACCCGGATATATGTATCTTGCTGTAGCCAATGTCGGAGCGGTGATTATGCCATGGATGGTATTTTACCATCAATCTGCGGTTGTGGACAAGGGACTTAAAGTCAAAGATCTACGTACATCACGAAGAGATACGGCTATGGGAGCAGTTATTACGCAGCTTATCATGATAGCGATACTGGTGGCAACCGCAGCAACCATTGGTGTGCATCATCCCGGCGAATCTTTGAATACAGTACAGCAGATTGCAGATGCACTAACTCCTTTTTTAGGTAAGACTGTGGGGACGATTTTCTTTGCCCT
>JAADFJ010000099.1 GCA_013152955.1 Campylobacterota bacterium | reverse complement strand
ATAGTGAATAGGTTGTTGAGCTTGTCGAAACAAGGTCGTCCATAAAAAATTGCCGTTCGTATTTGCCAAGGTTGAGTATCTCAAAAGCACGGTAATCTTTGTTCTCTTTTTGCAGTTGCCGCTGCACGCCTATCATTCTTTTGCGTGTAGTATGTATAGCAAACCTGCCTAAATCGGCGGCTATCCATTCTCTGCCGAGCTTTTCGGCAACTGCGGCAGTTGTGCCACTGCCGCAAAAGAAATCTGCCACCAAATCGCCTTCGTTACTGCTTGCTTTGATGATTCGTTCTAATAGGGCTTCGGGTTTTTGGGTGGGATAGCCAATTCTCTCATCTGCTTGAGAATTAATAACTGAAATTTCCCAAACATCATTAGCTTTTACACCTTTCTCGTTAATAGATGTTTCATAAATGTCATTCCCTTTAATTCTGGTATGAAAATTTTGTTTCCTGTGTAAAGACTTTTCTGTATAAGGTATCCATTGCTCATTAAAAATATATTTCTCATTCTTAGAGTAAAAATAAATAACATCGTGCATTGTTAAATACGCATTAGCAGAACCGGTCCACCTTCTATAATGCCATATTATTTCATTAATAAAATTTTTATTTCCAAAAATATCATCAAGCAACATTCTTAAAAATGTATTAATTCTCCAATCACAATGCACATAAATACTTCCGTCGTCAGCCAAAAGGTTGTGCATCAGTTTTAGCCGTTCGTACATCATCGTCAGGTAAGAGGAAATGCCTTTGCCCCACGTATCGCGGTATGCAATTTCTTCAATAATACTTTGCTTTTTGGTAACGGTTTCTGTCCCTGAGCCTGTCGAAGGGTCGCCGCCTATTTCAATGGTAAAGCCGAAATCGGCACCTACGGCAAAGGGCGGGTCAATGTAAATGAGTTTTATACCGCCCTGTTTTTCAATCTCTTCACGCATCGGTCCGTTTGCCAAAGAGGAAAGTATTAGTTTGTTGTCGCCCCAAATAAGTTTATTTGTCCAGCCTTTCAGCTGCCTACCTCGTAGGTCAAATAATCCGGGTGCAGTAACAATTTCTTTTCTTGGTTCATCAATTTGCTCAATGCTGTGAAAAGGCAGGGCAATATTTGTAATATCTTCTTTTCTGCCGTTCCAAAAGAGAAAAACATCTTCTTCGTCGGCAAAAAGGCGATAAATATCTTCTTTGGGCAGTTTATCGCCGTTTTTTATCAATTCTATCATTCTGTTTTTATTATTATCGGATAAGTTCATAATCAATCCTTTTTAGATTTTTTATTTTCAATCTGTTTAATTGTATTTTCAAAGTCGTCGTCGACTTTGCTCGATACTTTTTGCTGTTGTTTTTTATATTTATCGTATTCCAATTCGGCGCTTTGTTTAGCCAGTTCGTGCGAAACAGAGCCGGCATTTTGCAGAATATCGCGGTCGTTGAGTTGCAAAAAGGCATCTAATTTAGCAATCCAGTCTTTCATATACATTGGAATGCGTCTCATAGCTTGCTCTTCGGCAAAAATAAGATATTGCTCGACAAGATTATTTAGAGCTTTCAGCTCTTCTTCGTTCAAATAATTTTTGGCAATGGTAATATCGCTTTTTCTGATTTTATCGCACCGCCAGTTTGTAAGTCCCATATTGGGTTTTGTGCTGTCGGCTCGTTCGTTGATAACTTCGACGGCAGTTTTTCCGGTAATTGCCCAATGCATTTTGTTTTGAACAGTTTGAAAAATTGGATACTCAATTCGTGCGTAGGGTCATAATCGACGCTTGTAGCATAAATATCGGTAATTTTACGGTAAAACCGTTTTTCGGAAGTGCGAATATCCTGAATGCGCTGCAAAAGCTCTTCAAAATAATCAAACGGTAAATCGGGATTTTTCAATCGTTCATCATCCATTACAAAACCTTTAACAATATATTCGCGTATTCGTTGTGTAGCCCATTGACGAAATTTAGTGGCAATATGCGATTTTATGCGGTATCCAACGGAAATAACGGCATCGAGATTGTAAAATTTTGTTTTGTATTTCTTACCGTCTGCAGCAGTTGTCAAGAAATCCTTTACAACTGCACTTTCGTCTAATTCGCCTTCGGCAAATATATTTTTCAGATGCAAACTAATGTTTTGTTTTGTAGTTTGAAACAATTCCGCCATAGTTTTTTGCGTCAACCAAACGGTTTCGTTCTGAAATCGCACATCAATTTTTGTTTCGCCGTTTTCTGTTTGATATATTAAAAATTGCGATCTGTTTTCGAGTAAATTATTCATTGTTTTTAACTATAAAAATCTTAATTACATCGTTAAAAGACTTTAAACCATCTTTTATATCATCCCATTTTTCCTGCTTTATATAAACCGGGGGTATAAGTATATTTGTCTTGCGATTTATTCACATCGTTGCACCAAATTGCAAGGCGCTTGATTTTACGAATATCGTCCAAATCTTCACGCCCCTTTGTTTCAACAATATAAAAAGCATTTTTACCGGTTTTAACAAAAAAGTCAGGGTAATATTCACGGATATTTCCGTCTTGAGCTTCGTATTCAATTTTAAAGTTAATACCACCTTCTCCCATTGTGTTTTTAGCATAGGAAATTACATCATCAAAGCGATTTTCCATAAAAGCAGCAAATTCCAATTCAAAAGGATTGTCCCCTATAATTTTATTAAACACCGATTTCTTTGGCACAAGAAAGGCTTGATTGGGTGCAACTTTGGTTTTGCGGTTTTCAATGAAATATAATTTTTAATTTCCGCAGTTCCTTTATCACTTATAGTTAATTCATCAATAGCCTTTTTGAAAGTTGATTTTAATATCTCTTTTGTTTCAATTTCCGAAAGATTTCTTAATGTTTGCGGATCGCTCAATTCTACTTCTTTTATAAAGAGTTTGTATTTAATAAAACTTTCTAGCTTTGGATAAAGAATATTGAAACCGCTTATTAAACGCCTTTCTTTAAAGATAACAGAGGTGAAAAAACCAATAACATTCCGATAATCAGGAATCGTATCTTTAAATTCTGTCTTATGCGAAAATCCGCCTTCAATATCGGTAAATATAATTTCTTTTAATTCGTTTTCTTTGAATTGTTTTAAAGGCACTTTTTTGTTGTTGAATTTATTTACATCAATCAATTCAAGATTTTTAAATTCCCTGTATATTCTCGGACTTAATTGAGGCACAGGAATATCCAGTTCATCAAGATTTTTATTCGGATTTTCTTTATCAACTTCGATGATTATAGGTGTTTTGCCTTTCGAACCTTTACCCATAGGACTATATTGAAACTCTACGCCTTCAGTTTTTAGGCTTTCAACAAATTCCAAAAATGCCGGTGTTCCTGCTACAACAAGTTGTTCTGGCGTGTTGAAATCAAACATTTTCCGTAAACCTCTGCCGATAGTCTGTTCGGGCAGAATTTTTGAATCTGCTCCAACAGGACGAAGCCCAACAACAGTTACAACATTCCTTACATCCCAACCTTCACGCAGCATTAATACCGAAACCACTGCTTTATATGGCGAATCGTCTCTGTCAATGAAATCGGCTGCTTTGCGTAGTTTTTCCAACGCTTCTTTATCTTTTTTGTTTGATCTGTTTTCTTTTATTTCGCCTGATTTGTTTGTATGAATAGTTAAAACTGCATTTTTTAGTTTTGGATAAGTAGTTTCAAGAAATTCAGCTGCTTGGTCGGCTTCTTTTGTGCTCATGGTCATAATAAACAATATGGGTACTTTGTGGTTTTTTAGCTCTTCGAATTGTTTTTCCCATTCCAAATAACCCAGATGTATGTAATCTCTGTATCGTTCAATAAAATCATTTGATTCTTTTTCCTGGATTTTTTGCCGTGATACTTCATCGGGCAAAACAGGTGATTTAACAACATTTTGTTTTATGGCTTCAACAAGCGGATAATCACAAATAGTTTGAACAAATATTGCTCCGTTGTTGTGCTTTGGCGTTGCTGAAAAATCTGTTTGCAGTGAAACGCCGGTTCCGTTTTTTAATTTTAATTTGTTGCTAACATCCTCAATGCTTTTAAACCAAGCCAAAGAGCTGTCGTGTATGTGATGAGCTTCATCGTTTAAAACAACTAAATCTTTAATTTTATCGCTTCTTAAAATTTTACCCAAATCCAACCCTTTTGATGTATCTGCATTCGCTTTGGGTTTTGCACCGAGAAATATATCTTCAAATGTTTGTTCGGGATTTTCATTTAGAAATACCCTGTGAATATTGGTTAGAAAAATATTGCCTGATTCTGTTATCGGTTTTAGTTCATTTTGAATATGTAAAGTGAGTTGAAAATCATTTTTCCAGTCTCTGTCATCAAATCCGTTATCGGGGATAAACGGTTCTTCAAAAAACATTTTTAAATTGTCAAAGTCTTTTCGTAAACGATTTAGAACAATTATGTTAGGTGCAATTACCAGAAAATTTTTGGATAAGGGGCTTTCTGTTTCATAAAGTTTATGAAAGTAACTCCACACCAAAGTTAAAGCCATTACTTTCGTTTTTCCTGCACCGGTTGCCATTTTTATCACATATCTTGTCCAATTTTCGTCAAACATACCTGTGCTGACACGATTTGATGAATCAAATCTCATTAATTCATATTTGTCTATAGCTTTGGCAACCTCAAAAAGATAAATAACAGATTCAACGGCTTCTCTTTGAGAAAAAAAGAAACCGAATTTATTTTGTCCTATAAAATGTTTTTGATTAAACCAAAAATTCATCAATGACTTTGAAGTTTCCGAAGCTCCGTCATAATTATTATCTCGCCATTTGGTTACTGCTAATCTAATTTTATAAACTAATGGCGGCAAAAGTTTTTCATAAGCATTTTGGAATAAATCCATTTGTTCTTGTGTCGGCGCCCATCTTTCATTGGGTTCCATGATTTTAAAAGGGTCTGAAAACTTCACATGATTTCCTTTTCCAATTTGTATTTATTCAAGCGTTGGTAAAAAATAGCTTTTTTGTTTTTTTCGGGTTGGTATTTTGTGTGTCGGCTTGTGCAAATTGCGAATGTGCTATTTGTGCGTTGGCTTTCCATTTCAATGCTTTCTTGCAGCAAATTAATCATTCTGCTTTCCCCCATTTGAACTTGTAAGAATTCCTTACAATTTGCTTTTTCGCTTGTGCATAAAGTTGAGTATATGAGGCGTTGGGCGTTTTGAAACATCTAACTTTCTCTACTATGTCGCTTATTTTTACTCACAAACTTTTAATTTAACTGCCACTTGCCCAATGACTTATATACATTGTTGGCGTGTCGTTTTTTTAGTCAATTAATTATTCGGAATTATCCTTAAGTCCTTCAAACTTTGCTTTCATTGTAGGATTTCCATGAGTTAATTTTTTAATAGATAAATCATCCGCCTTATTATTGGCTAATCGTAAGTTGTTTTCCGATGATAATAATGCGTCCTTTGTTTTTTGAAGGTGATTGATGGTTTTATCTATTTCGTCAATAGCCGTTTTAAATTTACGAATAGCTAATTCGTAATTTCTCGCAAAACCCTCTTTAAACGTGTTTATTTTTTCTTCAAAATTGGTAATGTCAACATTTTGATTTCTCATCAAATTTAATTCTGCCTTGTATTCCATTGAATTCATTGCAGCATTTCGAAGAAGTGTGATGATGGGAATAAAAAATTGCGGGCGAACAACGTACATTTTGCTAAACTTATGAGAAACATCAGCAATTCCCTGATTGTAGAATTCATTTTCTGCTTCTAAAAGAGAAACAAGAACTGCATACTCACATTTTTTTTCTGTTCGATCTTTATCTAATTCTTTAAAAAAGTCCATATTTTTCTTTTTTGTTGCAGTTTCGTCACCCTCATTCTTCATTTCAAACATTATTGAAATGATTTCATTGCCTGATTCATCAGTTTCTCTGTAGATATAGTCGCCCTTGCTTCCTGATCTGGCATCATTATCTTTTTCAAAGTAGGCTTTTTGAAATGCTGTTGCACGAAGTTTATTAAATTCAATTTCACAATGTTGTTCAAGTGTTTCGCCAACCATTTTGGTTGAGAGTTTTAGCTTCATGTCTTTACGAAAAGCAATCTCATCATCTTTCAGTTTGATTATATCATCTTTGGTTTTAAGTTGAGCAGAAAATTTCTCTATTAAAGATTTTTCAAGTAGTTGCTTTTCTGTTTCTTTATTTTTTAAATCATTTGCAAAATTGTCTCGTTCTTTTTCGATTTCTTTTATTGCTTCTGTTACTTTAAGTTTTTTATCAATCTCTGCATTCTGAATTTTTGATTTCATTTCAGAGATTTCTGATTCTTTCTCGGCTAATTTCTTGGCAAGTTCACTTTCACTTTTTGCTTTCAATTCAGTTAGTTCTTTATCTTTCTTTGCAAGATCTGCTTGTAATGAATTTTTAATGTTTGCTTCAGCTAGTTTTATAGCGCTTTCTTTTTCTTTTTCAGCAAGATTTAATCGTTCTTGCAATTCTTCTTGGAATTGATGATCTCGAACTTGCTTTAGAATTTCAGCAAATCCTGCCTCATCAACTTTAAAAGCCTTTTTACAATTTGGACAAATAATTTCGTTCATATTTTTCCTTTTTTAATGCACACCAACGATAAGTGTATGAAAAGTAAGCGACATCAAAGCACAAATCTTTCACCTTACAAGAATGTTGAAACAAGCCGAAACCCTTGATATTACTACTATCTCGCTTATTTTTTATATACATTGTTACAAGCTGTTAATATCTACATCAGTAAAAGGATGGTCAAGATACGTTCCAATTCCAGATTCTAAACTTTTTGAGGCATCTCTTCCCTCGCGTTGTATATGTGCGTTAAAACATGAATTCGAAATACTACCAACAAACCAAGTAATTTGGTCAACCATTTCATTTGAATTTAATTTTTGCCATGTCCTTGTTTGATTGTCTGGTTTTAATCCAATTTTCCAAAATCCTTTTCCTAAAATGCAAATCATAGAAACAATTCCAGAAAGGGGATCAATATCAAGTTCAGTCATAACCTCTACTAAACGCTTAAGTTCAAAATTTTCATTTTTATTTTCAATGTCAGCATCACTTTTAAATGCAAAGAACAAATTAAACGCTCCATAATAGTTGCTTTTAAAATTATTTCCTACAGTAAATTTTAATTTTGAAAGCTCAAGAGATGTTGAGCTAAAATCCTTTATGTGCCCTCTTGTCACAGTTGATTTTACTTCAACTCTTGCCAAAACACTATTGAAAAGAAAAACTCCTTCTTTAGTACTACTGGAACCAAGTATTGGTGGGGCTAATGTTTTATCAAAAAGAATTATATCATCCTGAGTAGATTCTCTTTTACCGTTTTCAGCTTCAATAATTGTTCCTGTACCACTTATCACATATGGTGGTAGCCATGGAGTGAGAATATTGTCAATGAGAAGTTCTCTAAGACGTCCTCTTAATACAGTATGCTGTACTTTCTCTTCATTCATAGATAAATGGATTAAATGTAAACTGTCTGCTCTTAATTTGTCAAGTATGTAGTTATTCATTTTTTAATTGCTTGTAACGTATATGTATAGTTATTGTTCTTATCCCTCCAAATTGGCAGGCTAAATACAATTGTGTATATTTCTCTTTTATCATTTAATGATCCTCTACTAAAAAAATCATCCATATAATTTTTAATATTATCTATTGCTCTTTTAGACATATGAGTATAAATCTCCGTTGTTTTAGAGCTGTTGTGTCCCAATAATTCTTGAATATATCGCAGATCTGTTCCCTGTTCTAATAAATGAGTTGCAAAACTATGCTTATTTATTATTAACGGTTTGTTATTATTCATATAATACATAATTTTTCTTTCTTTTGCAAATACCTTACGTTGCTTTGTCAAGCCAATTTAGAAATGTCCTAATTGGTTAGCATTCATGTACTATACTTTTGGTGGTGGATTTATGACTTTGCCAACGTCTCCATGGGTGGTCTTTCGGAGGTACATAGAGTTTTCTTGGTTTCGATCGGATCTTCCGTACAAATTTCACCATAAATCTCAATAAACCCAATACAGTAAAGGAGATTTACTGAAAACAGTTGTTCTTTTTGATTGAATATTGACCCACTTTTTTGAAAACTTCTGACCCACATCTAAATTAAAAAGCTGTATCCTTTATCTAAATCTTAGATAGAGGAGAGAGGAGTGATTAGTATGAAGGATTGGGTGACAATAAGAAATATAAAATCTAAAAATCCTAACAAAGCCATTAACTCGGACAGCCAAAAGCTGCACCGCTGATTTTGTCGGTTAGACGAAAGGAAAAAAGCGATGAGAAAATTAATCGTGAGACAAGGAGGGAATAAGAATTTGGAAAAGTTGTATTGACAATTTGGGGTGGTATAGTTTCCCATATACTTGCGTTTTGCTTCTTTGAACTAACCGGTTAGTCCTTCGGAAGTTTGCCTCTTCTCATAGAAAACCTTATAAAAAGCTGTGAATTTGTTTATTGTGCAGCGGTCTCATTATTTGGAAAAAGAGTCTTGCCGCACGTATCAATATTATAGCCTTTAATTGAATCGGCCATTTTGCGAAAAGAATCCTCATGCAGCAGACTAAGGAACAGCTGGACTTCGCGATCAAAAAACCGTTCTTTTGAAATAACAAAATCGAATCGCTCCCATCCGAACGAAATAAAATCCAGATTAAGCAGTTCGGATACAGCTTTGATACCAGGCCCCGCATCTATTCTGTCCGATAATACCTCTATACCTACATCAATGTGACGGATTATTTCATTGCGATATCCATTTAACAAATCGGTATTGATGCCGGCCTTTTGCAATTGTTTATCAAATAACAATCGTGTACCAGTGCCTAAAGGGCGATTTGCCATACGAATATCTTTACGTGCCAGGTCTATAACACCCGATATATTTTTTGGATTTCTCTTCTGAATTATCAGGCCTTGCTCGCGCTTACAGAAATTTACCGTTGCAGGCATAGTTCCAAGCTTTTTCAAGATGAAGTCAAAATTGTACTCTTTGCCATCCTCTTCTACGAGATGGCTGCATGCCATATGACATAGATTCTGTTTTAGAGCAGTTAACCCCCCGAGGCTTCCGAGGTTGCCGAAAACAGCCGCATGCCCCGGATTCAGCCGATTAAAAAGATCTACGGTTTTATTTAATAAAATATCATTGCTACCCAGTATAATAAGCAATCCGCTATAAGTTGAAAGGTGGTCGGGTTTTGGATAATTTATTGTTTTGCTCTCCAGCCATTTTTCAATCAGACTGCGCTGAAAAAGCCATTTTCCGGTAATTTTTGTTGCCGGCAGTCCCTTTTCAGAAATAAGGGTATAAACAATTTTATCGTTGATGCCGAGAAGTTCCGCAACATCATGCGTATTGAGCAAATCTTTTTTATTCATGCTACTTATTCCTCCAATATCAATATATTATAAATAGTTACTGCAGACAGTCAATTGAATATCAAAGGTACTTCTTATTAACTGATGTTACGCACTAAACACAGCTGCAGTGGCAATAGCGGTACACGATTATTTCGTTTGCGCAACTACTTGAAATAGCCGACTACTCCTTTTATTACACTGCCTCTCATACTCAGACACTACTATATATTATATTGCAGGATATCGTCTGATGTGCAAAAGTGAATTTATAAGATAAGCTTGAATGCTCAGTTTGAAATACTTATAATTAATATAGGTATTTTTAAGTTATTTTAAGATATTTTTAGTTATCATAAATCCTAAAATAACAATTTTAGACTATCTTGACAAAAAATACTTTATAGGTAGATTTTATTACGACGAAATACATTATTTTCAGGGGGTAAAGTATGACAAAAAAATCTGTCATAATTTTTATGGTAGTATTAGCATTGACCATAGCAAACAGCAGTTTTGCAAAGATATTAAAGCTATCAAGCACAACAAGCACTCAAAACACTGGACTTTTAGGGTTTCTTTCAAAACAGTTCAAGACTGACACCGGATATACGCTTGCAGTTATCGCTGTTGGTACAGGGAGGGCTCTGAAATTGGCTCAAAATTGTGATGTTGATGTTACCTTGGTGCATGCACCTTCTTTGGAAAGAAAGTTTGTGGCAAACGGCTACGGCATTGACAGACGAATTGTGATGGCTAACTACTTTGTAATCGTGGGACCAAAATCCGACCCCGCCGGCATAAAAAACGCAAGTTCGGCGAAGAATGCGTTTACAAGAATAGCACACTCAAAATCGACTTTTCTATCCAGAGACGACAACTCCGGCACAAATGTAAAAGAAAAAACCATCTGGAAAATGACAGGCATCACGCCGGCCGGTTCGTGGTATGAGAGAATCGGACATGGAATGGGTGCTACGCTTATGATGGCATCGGAAAAAAATGCCTACACACTTTCGGATATAGGAACCTATCTAAAAATGAAAGATAAATTGGATATAGTACCGCTCTATGATAAAAAAAGCAGGTTATTGTATAATCCCTATCATGTAATGGCCGTAAACCCCAACCACTGCAGCAATGTAGATTATAAGGGAGCTCTAAAGTTTGACAGATGGATAACATCAAAAAGGGTACAGAAACTCATAGCAAGTTACAAAGATTCTGAGGGGAAAACTCTGTTTACGCCTCTTGCCATCTATTAAACAACGATAGGCAGTGGAACTGTTCTTATCCTCCTTTAAAAATGCGATAAATCTGATATTATCAGGTGATACTGCTACATATCAGGCTATATTTCTATCCATAAAAGTAGGTTTTACTGCAACTGCAATTGCGACGATAATAGGTCTGCCAATTTCACTCATACTTTCTACAAAACAGTTCAGGGGCAGAAACTTTTTAATCACAATTTTCAACGCTTTAATGGGACTTCCAAGTGTAGTAGTTGGTTTAATAGGCTATGGATTATTGTCGCACAACGGTATTCTGGGAATGCTTAATATTCTTTTTACGCCGACTGCTATTATTATAGGCGATGTGCTGCTTGGCATACCGACCGTGATAGCAATAGCTGAATCTGTTCTCTCGGATTATCATAAGAAGATAGACGAAACTATAAAAACATTGGGCGTTCCTCCTTTAGAGAGTCAAATAGTTTTGCTCAAGGAATCGGTATACGGAATTATGGGAGCAATTAGTGCATGTTTTGGAAGAATCTTTGAGGAGGTCGGTGCGGCAATGATGATTGGCGGAAATATTTTGGGTCTCACCAGAACAATGACAACGGCGATTGCACTTGAAACAACAAAAGGAGAGTTTGCCAGAGGCGTAGCTCTTGGAATAATACTTTTATCCATATCAGTCTCGGTTAATATTGCATTACAATGGTTCAAAAAGCGATAGAACTCAAAAATATAGCACTTACCTACAATAAAAATTGGAGGTTTTCGCTGGAAAGCATAGATATAGTGCCATCGTCGATTGTTGCTTTTTCAGGAGCAAACGGTTCAGGAAAAAGTACTCTCCTGCGGTCTATAGCTGTTTTATTCAAACCGGCATCAGGTCAAATAAAGATTTTTGGAAAAACAGCTTTTATGAATAGAAAAACAGATAGAGTAATTAGAGAATCTATCACAATGGTACACCAAGACCCATATCTGTTCAAAGGAACCGTGAAAAACAATATAATGCTTGGATTAAAGGCATCCGACAGGATAAAAAATTATTCTCAGGCAAAAAATTTACTTAAACTGCTTGAAGAAGAAGATATCGAAAATGAAAAAATAGATCAGCTTTCAGGCGGGCAAAGACAGAAAGTAGCACTTATAAGAGCGCTTATAATGCCTGTAAAAATTTTTATATTTGATGAACCGTTTGACAGTCTTGACGAGGCATCGAGAGCGGTTTTTTCAGATATATGTAAAAAAACAGTTCAATCGGGTAAAACTGTTCTAATATCAAGTCACAAAACCGAAGAAGTTATAAAAATAGCAGATAAAATATACAATCTTTCTAACGGAAATCTTTTTCAGGGAAGTCCTGAAAATAATTTCAGAGGAAAACCGGTCGAGCAGGATGGTTCGGTTTATTTTGATACGGGAAGAGTTATATTTGCCACCCTAAATAAACCGGGCGCTACCACTGCATTGATAGATCCGAATGCCATATCGCTATCTTTAACAAGACAACATAGCAGTATGAGAAACTGCTTAAAGGGAGAAATCAGAAAAATTATACAGGAAAAGGACTTTGTATCCGTAATTGTAGAGGCAGGTGAAACATTTTCAGCAATAATAACAGATAAAAGCGCACAACAATTAATGCTAAAACCAGGCGATAAGATATATCTTGGATTCAAAGCGAGTTCTGTAAAGCTATTTTAGCCGATGTTTTACGGTATTTACGGAGCTATGTTTATAGTCTGTTGATAACTCTCTCAACTTACTTTTAACCGTTAAAAATAGTATAATGAAACTACTGTATAATAAACAGATCCGCAGCTTTTAGACTTCAAGTTGAATTTGACAAGATTGGGTTGAAGATTGTTTTGCAGGAAAAATTAGCAGTATAATAACTTTACAGGAGGAATATTTATGATTATTCATCGCAATGAAATGAAAATCGAACTAAGAGAAAATATGATGGGAGGAGAAGGGACGGTTACTCTCGTTCATTTTGTCGACGGCACATCTATGAAAAACGCCCGACTCTTTTTGGAAGCTACCTTGCCGCCCGGTGCATCTATCGGAGA
>JAADFJ010000098.1 GCA_013152955.1 Campylobacterota bacterium | reverse complement strand
CTAAAACCGGTTGTCGTAACGGAAAACAGCACAAGAAGAGGCTTTACGCCCGAATTTGACAGAAAGATAAGCAAAGCATACCGGAATCAATAGGCTTTCTACAACTTTGGCTCTTCCGGCAAATATGTGGAAAAGCAGAATGTTAAATCGTGATTCGTGAATACTTGGTAAAGAGAAGAGGAATTGCCTCGTCGTTCCTCCTCGCAACGGCAGAAGGGAGTGTTAAGTTTGCAAATTAGAATAGGAACTGCAATTATGAGGCCACTTGCACAATGAACGCAGCGGTTTCATAATTGTCGGCTATCTAAGGAAAACTACAACCGTTTCTCTATAATGATCAGCTGCTTCTCTCTTATGAGGCTTCCCTTTATTTTGTTAACCGTCCTTATGGATGCAAGAGTTACACCGAATCTGTGTGCTATCTTCAATAATGAATCTCCCCGTTTTACATAATATTTTTCATATCTTATCGGCAGACTTTTTTTGTAGAGCATCGCAATTCTTTTTTGAGTAACATACCACGGAATCTTAATTATCATTCCCGCCGAAAGATATTTAACTTTGCGTTTTAAACTGTTTTCTGTCGATTTTCTCAGCCAAAAAAATCTTGCTATTTTGTTCCAGCGATCATTCTTTTTAACTCTGTATAGCAGCACTTTTCTCGGGTTCGACTTCATAAGTTCGTGATAATTCTTTTTAAAAATAGTGTAGCTGGATTTAGGTATTATAATTTCGGCCGATTTATGATCTGGAGGAAGCACTCTGCGTTTGATGAATCTGTTAAGTCTGAATAGAGAATTTGTTGAAATTCCGATAAGTCTGGACAAAAAGTATAACGGGATATGAGTCTTTATCTTTACCAATCTATATTTTTCATATGGACTGTAGTGCAGAACACCATTATAAATTGCCAATTCAAAAGCGAAAAACTTTGCAATATAAAGCTGCGTTTCCCTGGGAAGCAAATTATCTTTTATAACATCATAAAAGCTATGTTTTTTTAGTAGGTGTTTTATCGCTCCCGGACCTGCGTTGTATGCCGCAATTGAAACTATCCATGAGCCGAATGTTTTATGCAGCTGCTTCAGGTAATTTATTGCAGCATCAGTTGATAAATATGGGTTCAGCCTCTCATCAGTAAAAAAATTGACACTTATATCAGATTCCGCTGCGGCTTCCAATTTCATCTGCCACATACCGACTGCACCACTGCTGGATCTTGCATACGGCTGGAAGTGACTCTCGATAAGTGCAAGTTCCGCTATTCTTGAAGGTATATTATTTTGCTTCAGTTTGCTGCGAATTAAACCAATCCACTTCGATCCGCGAAAAAAAACCTTTTCATAAAAAAGTTTATGTTTTAATATGGAGACGTATTCTTTTGAAATATCTCTCACAAGGTTTTCCGGTATCTTAAAGTACCGATATTTATAGTTATATTCCTCAAGCCCACCCATATTATTGAGATCGGCAGCATTATCAAAGCTATACATGATATACATAAGATTGGGTTTGATCTCACCTGCATAAGCAGAACTGCCGACAATAATAAGAAAAAAAAGTATAAATATCTTTTTTAAATGCTTGCTGATAAGTCCAATCACTTAAATTTTAATGGTGCTTGACCTGCCAGATATTTGAGATCTTCATCAGAAAACGTTATACCGAATCCGGCATACGGAGATCTTGCGTCGGCATTAAGCAGATCCTCGACTCCCCCGGTCAGATAAAAATAGTGGTAGAATTTGTATGAAAAGCCTGTATTCATATGAAAATGCGAATCTCTGACATCATTATTTTTACCAAAATCATACAGATCGGTTATAATTTTCAGATGATTATTTACATAGTAATCGGCTCCCACTCCAAATGTAGATTCAGTGATTCCTCCG
Organism: Campylobacterota bacterium; assembly: GCA_013152955.1. Classification (GTDB taxonomy): domain Bacteria; phylum Campylobacterota_A; class Desulfurellia; order JAADFJ01; family JAADFJ01; genus JAADFJ01. The sequence continues at coordinate 19,747 of JAADFJ010000098.1, read as the reverse complement.
CGTATAACGAAATTGTCATATCTTTTACCAATTTGAACCGTAAGTCTATTTTTGTTATTGCTGCGTCTTGACGGGTTTGCGCTCTTTTTGTAATCTCGCATTGCAGTTACGCCAATTCTATAAAATCTGTCAGGTGAAGTGTCGATTTTTATTCCCGCATATCCTTTAAAATCGCTGTCTCGAGAAAGCATTCTTGCTTCTGTTTCAACATTAACCTTCAGTTGATCAAATCTTGTGAATGTTTTTTTGACTGATTTCAGCGTTGAGCTGAGATTGTTGTAGGCGGAATCATCTGTAATCAGTTTTCCTATCGTTCCCTTGCCCGATTCGACCCCTTTTACCATGCTGTCGATTAATTCGCTTGTTTGGGCAAACTTGTCAGCGGCATTTTTTATACTTGCAACCGTTTGCTTGATGCTCTCTTTATTATTACCGGATATCTCTTTTAGATTTTTTGAAAATTCTGCTAATCTATTCAAAATAACAGGAGTTTTATCTTTCAGTTCCCGGCTCAATATTTTTAAATTTCCGGTTATTTCATTAACGTTGTTTCGGTTGGCAATAATAATCCTATTTGTATTTTTCGCAAGTTGCTCGAAGCTTGCAATCGCACTATTGATTTTTTTATAGTCTATGGCATTAGTCAGTTTTTTTAATCCATCGGCTGCTTCTTTAATGCTTATGAATGCATTCTGCAAATCCGCTGCCGTTATTTGCTTGGTAAGCATTCCCCCTTCGGCAAGATATTGTTTACTTTCTCCTGAAACAATCTCCAGATAATGTTCGCCTATGGCTCCGGCGGTCTTGATTTTTACAGCAGAATCAACAGGAATCTTGATTCCTTTATCAATTATCATACCAATTTCGGCTTTTTTGCCTTTGAGCGCAAGACTGTCAACTCTTCCAACTGTTATTCCGGCAATGACCACTTTGGCTTTTTCTTTTAAACCGCCAGCAGAATTTATCACTGCGTATATGTGATATCCATTAACAGATCTAAATGAAAAAACACCGAATTTTGTAGTTAGAGCAAAAAGAGCAGCAAGCGAGACTATAACGAATAATCCCACAACTGCTTCAAACTTTCGTTTCGATTCCATTTAATCTCCCATATTCAGCCCTATGGGGCCGTGCGCTCTTCCACTTATAAATTGCTGCACAATCGGATTTTCACTTGTGAAAAATTTATCCGGTATATTATATTCGATTATTTGTCCTCTGCAAATCATTGCTACAAAATCGGCGATTCTTGATACCGCCTGAAGATTGTGACTTATCATCAGCACGGTTATACCTTTTGTAGAAATTTTATCTATCATATCATATATGATTTTGGTCATTACCGGGTCCAATCCTGTTGCAGGCTCGTCCAGAAGCAAACAGTCGGGATTGAGTATAAGAGCTCTTGCAAGTGCGGCACGTTTATTCATTCCGCCCGAAAGCTCGGAGGGAAGCTTGTTTGCTGAATCCGCAAGACCGACTTCCTGCAGCTCATGCATAACTTTCGATTCTATCTCTTTTTTAGAAAGTTTAGTGTGTTCTCTGAGGGGAAATGCAACATTATCAAATACAGATAATGAGTCAAAGAGCGCTCCTCCCTGAAACAGAAACCCTATTTTTTTTCTAAAGTTTATCAGTTTGGCACCTCTTAAAGTAGATATATTTTCTCCATCAACTATAACCTTTCCGCTATCAGGTTTTATAAGACCGACAACAGTTTTTAAAAGAACGGATTTACCGCTTCCCGAAAGTCCCGTTATGACTGTTATTTTACCTTTTCGAACATGCAGATTTAATCCGTTCAGAACTATCTTTTTCTCTATTTTCTTATACAGATTTATAATTTTTATCATTTTAGTAAAAAAATGCTGTCAAAAAATAGTCGGAAATAAGAACAATAACACTTGAGAGCACCACGGCAGATGTTGTAGAACGGCCTACGCCTTGGGTGCCTCCTTTTGTTGTAATACCATAATAGCAGCCGATAGTAGTAATCAGTATTCCAAAAACAGCCGCTTTTAACAAACCGTATGATATATCTGAAGTATCAAGAAATGTTCTTATATTGTCTATGTAACTGCCCTCACCCACACCCAGCGAGTAAATACTGATTATATATGAACCGATATTACCTGCAACATTTGATAAAATTGTCAAAAGCGGGAGTGTGAACAGTCCTGCAACAAGTCTTGGGGTCACAAGGTATTGAATCGGATTTATTCCTATAACGCTCAGTGCATCCACCTGTTCGGTCACCTTCATTGAACCAATCTCTGCACTCATTGATGAAACCGATCTTGCTATAACCATCAAAGCCGTAAAAACAGGAGCAATTTCTCTTCCGAAAGAGATCGCTACGGTATAACCTATCATTGATGTTGCACCAAATTTGTTGAATCCATGATACGTTTCCAATGCTGTAACCATCCCTGTAAAAAAGGATGTCAGGATAACGATTCCGGTTGAAGCGGCACCAATTTTATAGAACTCTTCGATTGTTCTGGAAATTCTCAGCGGACGATGAAAAAGCCATCCGAATGAATAAAATAGCAATCGGACAATTGATCCGGTAGAAACAACCATATCGACAAAATAGTTACCTATAGATGCAAAAAAATTCATATCATATATAGATACGCTCTACCCTGCTTCCTATTCCGGTCATTATTTCATAGGGAATTGTTCCTGCAAGTTTTGCAAGATTCCACGCGGTTATAGACTTTTCGCCATTCTTGCCGATTATGGTAACTTTATCGTAAAGTTCTGCATCTATTCCGTTTATATTAACGATTATGGCATCCATCGATACGGTACCTACCAGAAATGCACGTTTTTGATTGATCAGTACACTGGCTTTGTTTGAGAGTGCACGTATTATGCCGTCTTCGTATCCAATGGGAATAATTGCAACAGTCGTATCTACCGGAGTGCTCCAGGTACCGTTATATCCGACTGTTTCACCTTTTCTGATATGTTTAATCATAAGTATATAAGAGGTAAACTCAAATGACGGCTCAAGTTTTAATGACAAGTCAAAAGGGTCGACGCCGTAAAGAGCAAGTCCTATTCTGATATCGGTAGCATATTCAGATCTTAGTCCCTGCATAACCGTACTGCTTGATGAAATATGCACTATCTCCGGTTCAATACCGTTCTCTTTCAGCTTTTCAATTGTTCTGTCAAATCTGTCAATCTGAAACGGCGCGCTATTTTTATCGGAAATATGCGAATAAAGTCCTTTGATATTTACATTGCTTATCTGTTTATAAAAATTTATAAAATCGTTCAGCTCTTCTGATTTTATACCCCATCGGTTCATTCCGGTATCAATTTTGAGGTGCACATCTGCAGTTTTGCCGACAGTGATCAGAAAGTCGGAAATATCTTTTAAATTTTCTATGTTATGAACAGATGGTGTTATGTCGTTTTCGATTATTTCCTTTATCCTGTTCGGCAAAATCGGCAAAAGAATTAAAATCGGCTTTTTTATTCCGGCTTTTCTAAGCTCCAATGCTTCATCAGCCGTTGTGACCGCGAAAGCCGAAAGCTTTTCTTCTGCTTCTATAGCTTTAGATACTCCGATCGCGCCCAACCCGTATGCATTTGCCTTAACCACGGCAATCAGACTGCGATCATATGATAGATCCGTAAGCGTTCTTAGATTATGACGTAATTTTTCTTTATATACATAAACTGTTGCGCGCATCTGTCTTATATTAAACAAATAACGCCGAATGTCAATAATAAGACCGCCGCACGAGTAAACACTTCTAAAGCGTTTATTATATGCAGCGGTCTTATTATGGCAAGATACTTGATATTTTTTACGGTTTAATTATACTACGAATGCTCGTTGAGATTAGCAATCAAATATAAAATAAAATTTAGGAGGTACAAGGTGTCTTTACCCGTTATAGCTGTTCTGGTCTTTTTTGTTATATTTTTTATTGTTATCATACTGGCAAACGAAAGCTGATACAATGCCGCAGCATTTGATTCGTCAAAAGGCACTTCCGGGTTAAGCGTGGAAAAACCATAGAAACTTTCCATGTATTATGCAGATCCTATTCTAATTTACAAACTTAACACTCCCTTCTGCCATTGCGAGGAGGAACGACGAAGCAATCTCTCTTTTCTTTACCAAGTATTCACGAATCACTATTAACGATTTAAAAGTTTGCCGTAAAAGTCTGTTTTTTACATTCTTTTTCCTTGATGAAAAAGAACCAAAAAATCAAGGCTGAACAAAATTTACTAAAATTCTGCATTAATATACTGAAAATGATAAACTCGCTACGCTCAGACAGTATCATTTTCTTAACGCATATTAAATTGAATTTATTGACGCAAATTTTGTAATGCCGAAAGAGAAAAGAGAAAGACTAATGGTTATTAGTACAAAACCTGTATGAACCTTTTTTCATTGCGAGCGTAGCGAAGCAATCTCTCTTCACCACATGCAGGATGTTTGTGATACACTGAAGAAGCTGAGACTGCTTCGTCGCTTTGTTCCTCGCAGTGACCGGAAAAGAAAAGCCTATCGATGGCAAGAGCGTCATTACGAGCGTAGCTAAGTAATCTCTCTTTTCTTTGTCAACTATTCACGAATCACGATTTAACATTCTGCTTTTCCGCATATTTGCCGGAAAATCTCAAGTGCCCTGATCAGTAGGTATAACAAGAATTTCCGCAACATCTACATAATCAGGCTGAGTCACAGCATATAAAACCGATTTTGCTATATCATCTGCCTGAAGCTGTCTCATAGAAGCAGTGCGCTCCGCAAACGGTCCTTTTATTTCCATATCGGTTATGCTGTCTGCAAGTTCCGTTTTTACAATTCCGGGCTCTATTGTTGTTATTCTGATTTTATTTTCGGCGGTAAGTTCGGCTCTTAATCCGTCGCTAAACGCTCTTACGGCATATTTGGTTGCACAATAAACGGCACCCGCAGGAAAAACTCTTCTTCCGGCAACTGATGAAATGTTTACTATATGTCCCGAGCATTGTTTCAGCATATACGGCAGGACGGCTGCCGTCATATGCAGAACACCTTTTATATTTACATCAACCATTTTATCCCATTCGTCAATATGCAAATTTTTTATAAAAGAGAGCGGCATCAAACCGGCATTATTCACTAAAATGTCAATATGCTGCCAGCTTCGAGTTATCTGTGCTACAGCATTTGCTATATCTTCTTTTTTCGTTATATCGCCTTTTAAAACAAGAGCACTGCCTCCTTCGGATTCGATATTTTTTGCCAGTGCTGTTAAACGCTCTTCTCTTCGTGCAAACAGACCGACACTGACACCATTCCGGGCGAGCATTTTTGCAGTTGCATTGCCGATTCCTGAACTTGCACCTGTAATTAGCGCCACTTTGCCGTTCATACACAACCTCCTTGAAAACAGTTCAAAACAGGATAACCAAAACTGGCAGCATACAATAGATGCCGCACTGTCAAATTAATCTTTAAACCCATAAAGCAATCTGCTTCTTATGGGACCCTTGAGTTTTTCTATAGCTTTTACCTCTATCTGTCTGATTCGTTCTCTGGTTACATTAAAAACTTTTCCAACGGCCTCAAGTGTGTAGTTCTTATCTTCACCTATACCGAAACGCATTCTGAGTATTTTTTCTTCTCTTGAACTCAATGTAGCCAAAGCTTCTTCAATACTATTTTTCAGATCACTGAATTCTGCCGCTTCAACAGGTGATTTTGCACTCTTATCTTCGATGAAATCTTCAAGATGACTTTCATTGTCATCGTCACCTATAGGAGTTTCCAGCGAAACGGGAGGTCTGGCAATCTGTACTATAGATTTAATCTTATTTACAGGAGTATCAAGAGTGCTGGATACTTCCTCAAGCGTAGGCCTGTATTTTTTTTCCTGAAGATAGCGATTAACCGTTTTGTTTATTTTGTTTATTGTTTCAATCATATGAACAGGTATTCTTATGGTTCTTGACTGATCGGCAATAGATCTTGATATGGATTGCCTTATCCACCATGTTGCATAGGTAGAAAATTTAAAACCCCGCGTGTAATCAAACTTCTCAACAGCCTTCATGAGTCCGATGTTTCCTTCCTGAATCAGATCAAGAAACGGCATTCCGCGATTAGCATATTTTTTTGCTATACTTATAACAAGTCTTAGATTTGCTTTTACCATTTGCTGTTTAAGGTCATCAAGACTTTTCAAATAGATTAATGCCTCGTTATTCAGATCAGCATATTTTTTGTTCAATTCTTCATCATTTGCCAATTGATCCATAAAGAATCTGATATAGCGTTCCGAGATTGTCATATTGCGGGCAGACTGTTTTAGTTTTTCAAGCATTTCTTGCCTGCATTTTTCATCCGAATACTTAAAATTGAGATAATTTGTTAAAAATTCGTCAACCTTTTGAATAAATTCATCGCACTTTGTCTGCTCGATATCGTTTTGATTTTCTATTGCAGTTTTGAATTCGGACTCTCTCAGAATATCGCGTATTTTATAAGGTTTATCGCTGATTTTTTCTTTGAATGAGACTATCTGATCTACAACTTCCTCAATTTGGCACAAAATCCCAATAATTGAATCTTTTTTGCTCTCAATCTTTTTTGCTAATTCGATCTCATCGCTTCTGGTAAAAAGAGAAATATTGCCCATCTCTTTAAGATATGTTCTAATTGGAGTCGTTATGATATTTGACAAGCTGTCCAATTCTTTTTTTTCAATAACAGGCGTTTGCTTTGTAAGAAGAGCTTCGGCTTCCTCCTTATTTTCAACTATCAGTACATCTTCTTTGCTGAGTTTGAGCATAGCCTCATCGATATCTTCCACACTAAACTCATCAGGTATGACATTGTTAAGCTGGTCAAATGTTATATAACCTCTTTTTTTCCCATCATTAACTAATTCTTCATAGATTTTTTCTTTCATAAATGCTCCTACCTTCCTATTGCAAAATATTTAAATCCGGCATCGGTAACTTTATTTTTGGGGTAGACATTTCTAAAATCAAAAAACAGATCACCATCCATAATTCTTTTTATGCGAGGCAAGTCGAGATGCCTGAACTGATTCCATTCTGTAGCTAATATTATTGCATCGGCATGCGTAGCTGCATCGTAGACATTTTTAGCTGTTTGAGCAGCCGCCAGATCACTCTTAGCATTCTCCAGAGCCTTAGGATCATATACCTTTATTTTTGCACCTTTTTCTATTAAAGATTTTGCCAGATAGATTGCAGGAGATTCGCGTGTATCATCTGTTTCAGGTTTAAATGATACACCTAAAAATGCAATGGTTTTATTATTTATATCATTATCAAAAGCAGCTAAAATTTTACTAAATGCATACTTAACCTGATTGTTGTTAACGGATAAAACAGCTTTGCCGATTTGAAAATCATATCCCATATTTTCAGATTGACGAACAAGAGATCTTACATCCTTAGGAAAGCATGAACCTCCAAATCCGATGCCTGCATGCAGAAACTTATTTCCTATTCTTCCGTCTAATCCCAAAGCCTTCGAAAGATCGGTAATATTGGCACCGGTTTTATCGCAGATATTTGCCATTTCATTAATAAAACTTATCTTAGCTGCAAGAAAACTGTTTGCCGCATATTTGATGAGTTCTGCGGTTCGAACCGTCGTCTTTATAAACGGTGTTTCAATAAGATATAACGGCCTATATATATCCATCAAGATTGATAGAGCCCGTTCGCTGTCGGTTCCAAGAACAACCCTGTCAGGATGAAAAAAATCTCTTACAGCCGCACCCTCTCTCAAAAATTCCGGGTTGCTTGCAACATCAACAAAATAATTTTTGTTTGAATGCCGTTCTATAATCCTTTTGATATGCCCCGCTGTTCCGACAGGAACAGTTGATTTGTTCACAACAAGCTTATCGGCATTCAAATTTTCTCCTATTGTTCTGGCAACATTTTCCACATAAGACAAATTTGTCGATCCGTCACCATTTGGAGGTGTTCCTACCGCAATAAAAATAACATCATTTTTTTTAATTGCACCTATTATATCACTGCTGAATTTCAATCTTCCGTCTTTTACATTATTTTTTACGAGATCATTGAGCTGCGGTTCATAAATGGGCAATTGTCCGGAGTTGAGAAGGCCTATTTTATTCTTATTGTTATCAACACAAGTTACATTAAGACCAAACGAAGAGAGACCAGTTCCGGCAACAAGCCCTACATAACCCGTTCCAATTACGGCAATATTCATATTCCTTCCTTGCAAAGATGATTTTCTCAAGTTTCATTTATTAATAAACCATTAAACTCTTAAAATAAACCTGTATTTCCCATTGTCAAATATATAACACGATATTTGCAATGCCTATTTGTTCTACGTATGTCATCTTTTTTCACAGATAGACAATATGGTAAAAAATATCTTATAATAACCTTTTTGACTAAATATAATATCAACAAAATAGAAAATTCAAATAAATAATATATCCCATAGGACAGCTTTGTCAATTATCAGTATTTTAGATTCTCAATTTAAGACGCCTGGAATTAATATAACTGTCCTATAGAAAACCTTATAAAAAGCTGTTAATATGTTTATTGTGCTGTACAGTAGTTTTGTAATGTGCCATTGAAACATTGAAAAAAAATAATACAATCATTGCTGAAATATGCGAATCGTTATGGAACAATAGGAGAAAATATGCAGATTCATCTACTCTATTCGCTGGGATGCCCCAAGTGGGGAGAAGCTTTAGAAAGATTAAAGGAAATATTGGTAGAAAACGGAATTACACGAACGATAATTATTACGCGTATACAAAATAGTGAGGATGCGAAAAAATTTAATGCCCATGGCACTCCTTCCATTCTTATTAACGGAAAAGATATCGACAAAAGTGTGAGAGGCAAGCCTTGCACATACAGCTGCAGATTCTATATCGACGACGGAAAACTATCAAGAATCCCGCCTGAAAAATTGATCAGAGAAGCCGTAGATGAGGCTTTGAAGAATGAAGGCAGAACCGCGGCACGAAGACTCTTCGCATTAACCGGCGGCATAGCTACAGGCAAATCTACAGTTTTAACAATGTTCAAAGATCTGGGTGCCTATATTATTGATGCAGATAAGCTTTCGCATGAAGCACTCTATAAAAGTGCAGTTGTGCATAAAAAAATCGTTGACAGTTTTGGAAAAGAAGTATTAGATAAAAACGGGATTATTGACCGTAAGAAACTCGGCGAAATAGTTTGGAAAGATGACGACAAAAGACAACTCCTGGAATACATTCTGCACCCTATAATAATCAGCTTCGGTGAAAAAATCATATCGGATATATTGAAACAAAACCCTGATGCTACAATAATTTATGATATTCCGGTGCTGTATGAAGGAAATTATCAGAACCGATTCAAGAAAACCATATTGGTATATGCAGATTATGAAATTCAGAAAAAAAGACTTATGCGGCGCAGCAAGATATCGGAAGAAATGGCGCAGCTGCTTATCTCGAAACAGATTCGTATAGAAAAAAAACTGGAGTTAGCCGATTATATAATAGATAACAGCGGAACAATAGCGCAAACTAAAAAGCAGGTTGAGCAGGTTTGGGAAGAAATAAGCAATATATAGAAAGACGGCTTATTTGGATGCCGGCTTTACCACGAGAACCGATTTGGTTGAACGCTTTACAATGCTTTCTGCGACACTTCCGATTAACAGCTTTTCCAGCGCTCCCTTACCGGTTGTGGAAACTATTATCAGATCTATATCGTTTTTTTCTGCAAACTCTGCAACTTCACTTGCAGGATTACCTTTTAAAATTACAGTCTCTACATCAAGGTTTTTTGAAAAGCTTCTCAATTCTATGTTTTTGAGCTGCTTAGCAACGTTTTTTCTCATTTCATCTTCTATTTTGGACAATGGTATACTTGGTATATAACCTATGGTGGTGCCTATATCGGTCAGAACATGTATAAGATAGATTTTGGCGCCGCAGCCTTCAGCAATATTATTAGCATATGCCAATGCACCTAATGAATTTTCTGAAAGATCCGTCGTAACAGCTATTTTTTTCACATCATATCCGTATCCCATAATCGCCTCCTCTGTTTTTGATAGCATTATATAATCACCTTGTATAATAATACTATAGGAATTAAAAGCTTTCAAGTGGCGTTTGACGCGACAGCTTATTTTATTTTTACAAATTCTCCTATTTTTTTATTTTTACGAACGTTATCCCAATCGAAATATTTTCCGTTCATAGAAATATAGATACCTGCCGGTAGAGTCTGAACGAAAGCAAGCGAACTTCCTAAGTTGAAAAGTCCGTCGGAACTGCCGAATTTATAGGGAATCATTGCACCGGTCAATACAATAGTTTTATTTTTAACTCTTTCAGCAAGTACTCGAGCGGTTTTCACCATTGTGTCGGTGCCATGAGTGATAAGAATTTTGTCCGCATCCGTTTTAAGACAATTTTGCGCTACTATCTCTCGATCTTCGTCAGTCATGTCTAAGCTATCAACCATCATTAAAGTTCTAATATCCACCTCTACGCGAGACCGTCCGAGAGCAAGCATTTCAGACAGGTGCGTACTTTTAAAAAATAGTGTTCCGTTAAGTTCGTTATACTCTTTATCAAAAGTTCCGCCTGTCAAAAAGATTTTAATAGTCATATTTCCTCATTAATTTATAGACGATAATTCAAATTTTCGACGATAATTCAAATTTTCTAATACATATTTATTAACTGATGTTACGCACTAAACACAGCTGCAGTGGCAATAGTAGCGTATAAGTGCAAGACAGTGCAATTATGCGTTAATATTGCCACCCGAAGGGCAAAAAAAGAAAGCATTATCTACTGCGTTGGAACCTTGTAGCCGTAGCTACGGCTACGCCGGCAAGAACCCTCCTTGTATCTAACGCTTTCTCTTTTTGCTGAAACTGCGTTTAGTGTGTAACATCAATTATTAAAATATCATACCTGAATTGATATAACTTATCCAGAGTTTTTCAAAGCTTATTTAATTTTTTATTGACGGCGATTAAGATAGAATCTTCCGATAATGAAATCAACTTTATATCACCAAAATTTATTATCTTTTATTATACTCAAAAACTTATCTATATCCTTAAAATTAATATCGCCGATGCTGCCTATGCGAAACATACTTATATTGCTTAATTTTCCAGGGTAAATTAAGAAACCATTTTTTTTAAGTATCTCATAAAATTTTATAAATTCAAACTTCTCATTCGGATAATAAAAAGAGGTAATAATGGGCGATTGCAATTTCCGGGGAAGCAATGAATTAAAACCAAGAGCTGCCATACCTTTGACAATCTTTTCTTGATTACGACAATAACGCTTGTAACGTGCCGCAATTCCACCCTCTTTTTCAAGTTCCAGTAATGCTTGATGAAATGCACTTACTACATGCGTAGGTGACGTAAACCTCCATCTTCCATTTTCGCCTTCCATTATCTTCCATTGGTCATAAAGGTTAAGGGATAATGATCGTGCTCTGTCTTTGCATTGCTTGATCCGGTCAACTTTAGCGATAATAAAGCCGAAACCCGGTACACCTTGAATGCACTTATTTGCGCTGCTTATAAGAAAATCTATATTAAGATCAGATATATTTAAAGGAATGCCCCCAAAACTGCTCATAGCATCAACAATAAAAACCTTATTAAAACTTTTGACAATCCTGCTTATTTCATCTACGGGATTAATTATGCCCGTTGTTGTTTCACAATGCACTGCAGCCACATGAGTGATTTCAGGATTTTCAAGAAGCGTTTTTTTAATTTGAAATAAATCAGGTATTGCAAGATCACCGGCATTAATAATCAACGTAGGTATTTGGAGAAATTCAGCTATATCTGCCATGCGACGTCCGTAAGCACCGTTAACCAAAACCAATAATTTGGCATTATCGGGAATTACACTGCCGACAACCGATTCAACAGAAAAAGTACCGCTGCCTTGCATTAAAACGGCAGTATAGCTTTGTTCATCATTTGTTGCTAAACGTACCAACCGTTGTCGAATTTTTTGAACGAGATTTTTATAATCATTGTCCCATGTGCCCCAATCTTTTAACATCGCCGCTTTAACGCTCTTTGTTGTGGACAGCGGACCGGGTGTTAATAATAAATAAGGATTATCCGGAAAAATGTCAGTTTTCATACTTTTCTCAACAAAACAACTGCTGCTTTTGCACATCAGAAAACTTTCCTTCGGACAGACATTCCTCGATTGACTCTATGACTTTATCAAGCTCAACAACACTATCAATGACATAATGAGCTCCGGCAGCATAAAATTTTTCGCGGACATTGTTCATTCTGCGCGACAATTCAGATGGATTCATTTTCAAAACTTGTTCATTTTTCAGACCGAGCTCGCTTCCTCCTTTTATTATTCCAACACTCCATATACCGGCATTGGCACCTTCTTGAACATCGCTAATTGTATCCCCAACTTTAATGATAGATCTAAGGGGGTAAATGCCAAGTCTGGCAGCATTCATAAAACACATAAAAGGATAAGGTCTTCCAGCCGGAACATCATCCGGCGTAACTATACAGTCAGGCGTATATCCATATTTTTCAGCTTCCTGTGATACAATAGCTATCATCTGTTTTGTGTAACCTGTTGTAGAACCAATGGCAATATCTCGTTTTCTTAATTTAGCGACAAGCTCAACAACACCCGGAATGGGAGTTGCGTAGCTCGGCAAAATGGAAAATAAAAGTGATTCAAAATTATCATATAATGCATTTATATCTTTTTCTTCAGGTTTTGCGCCAAACACCTCCTGCCATTCCGAAACGATTCTATCCATAGAACACAATGCTCTTATATGATCAATCTTTCTCAAACCCATTGGTTTTCTAACTTCATCTTCTGTAATATCAATTCCTTTTTTTTGAAACACATCAATAAAAGTTGCTACCGGAGCGAAACAACCATAATCAACAGTTGTGCCGGCCCAATCAAAAATAACAGCTTTAACACCTTTAGCATAAGAATAATGCAGTTCAGACATAATAAAAATCTCCTTTTAGAATTTTATAAAATTACATTGCGTCATAAGTTGAATCATAAATGCCGGACATTTAATAAAACAATATTTTTTTACCTTGTCTTTTTTAATACTGCAGCATTTAAAAGAATAATACGGCGCAATTGTTAGCTTTTGATAAAGAAATTATTAAGATCGTGTTAAAAATTTTTGACTGTATTTTTAGCTGATTTTAAATAATGAAATCGCTGTGAGATCACTGCACAATAAACAGATCCGTAGAAATCAAAGAAAGGGTGAAATTAGAAATTAACATTTGATGCACTATCCGGTTGTTGAGGCTGCAAATCTGTTTATTGTGTCTCATGGTGCTTGCAGCAACAGTCTGTTTTTGGTTATGAAAGAATTGCAAAATAACCCGTCTCATTCATCTCAGTTCTGATGGATTTTTTCACATAAATAATTGATACGCCTTGCAGCCAAGTTTACCTAACTGCGAAAATCAGTCGGATGCAAAAGCTGCACTTTTGGCGATCAGATGGAACAATTCAGCAGTTATTTTTAACCTTCTCTTTTATAAAGAGCATAAATATACGGTCTTGGGTCACCAACCGGATTTATATACGTATAGTCAAAATGTGAAACAATTTTGAACGATGAGCCCAAGTATTCGGATATTTCTTCAACGGAATATCTATGAAGTGTCAAGCCGGCACATTTGAGCGCGCCTGTTTTTGAAAATTCGGCAAATATAGCGTGGCCGCCTAATTTTAATATTGATTTCATGTTCTTGAAATATGCTTTTATATCATCTTTATCGGTTAAAAAATGCAAAACCGCTCTGTCAATCCATATATCAATATCCGGTATTGAATTTTGAATTGGTTGAGCGATGTCCTGGCAAAGCCAATTAATTTCTTTGCATTTGTCGCCCAGCCTGTTTTTGACTCGGTTTAGAGCCTCAATACTAATATCATTAAGAACTAATTTTACGCCCTCATTCAGAAGTTCTTCTATTAGAATCGAGGTTCCTGCCCCCGGAAGAAATGCCGTAGAATTTCTCCATTTTGATTTTGGGATATGATTCAACAATTTTAATGTTTTGGATGCATTCTTTTCGAACCATCCCAATCTTGAATCTTCCGTACCTGAAAAAATTGCATCCCAATGCTTACTGCTTGATTTCATCGTTTCTCCATTTATCCTTTTTTGACGCCCGTAGAATGCGACTGCTTGGTATTAATTTTCTATCGATACTGCATATAAAGACCACCGTACAATAAACGTATCCACAGAATTCAAAGAAATGGCGAGATATACGAAATTTACGTTCCCGACGGTATTTGTCAATAAAGTTGCTTCAATGTATCATCTCCCCTGTTAATTGCAAACTCAATCATAACAGAGGGCTACGAAAAAACAGGCTTTGCAATTACCGTGCGTCGAAGGCACCCGAAAATCGGTCAGAGAGCGGAGAATTTCCCTGCTTCGAAACAAGAAGTTTGTTGTATATACGCAAAATATACAGAATTTTAATTATATAAGTGTGTTACTTAATCAGCTATCTTCTCTGTTTCTTTTGTTAAATCCGGAATTTCCTCTACATTTCTCAATTTGCGGCTAATCGCTCTGCTTCGAATCTCGGCATCATTGATCGTGTTGGAAGCCTCCTGAAGTTTTTTCTGTGTTTTTTGTAAAATAAGTCCGAATTTATCAAATTCAGCCTTTACTCCACTCAATATTTTCCATACGTTGCTTGATCTTTTTTCAATTGATAAAGTTCTGAAGCCCATTTGAAGACTGGAGAGAATAGCTGAAATTGTAGTTGGACCGGCCACGATAACTCTATATTTTGTTTGAAGCACCTCAAAAAGTCCTGTATTTCTCAAAATCTCAGCATAAAGACCTTCAATTGGTAAAAACATAATTGAGAAATCGGTTGTATTCGGAGGATCAATATATTTATCCTGAATCTCCTTCGCAAATAATTTAATATCCCTTGACAACTGATTCCTGAAATTCTCAATTTTTATTTTGTCTGCTTCTTCGTACGCATCCAGTAACCGCTGATATATCTCAATTTGAAATTTTGAATCAATCGGCAGCCAGACTACATCTCCGTCATCTTTACCGGGCAGCTTAACGGCATATTCAACAAACGCCCTGCTCTCTTTTTTTGTTGCAACATTTTTTTCATATTGAGCGGGAGTCAGAATCTGCTCCAATATATTTGCAAGCTGATATTCTCCCATAACACCACGCGTTTTGACATTTGATAATACACGTTTTAAATCGCCTACTCCGTTTGCCAGACGCTGCATCTCTCCTAACCCTTTGTAAACCTGCTCCAAACGCTCGCTTACCATCTTGAATGAGAATCCGATCCGTTCAGTTAACGTTTTCTCGAGTTTTTGATCAACCGTCATACGCATCTGCTCAAGTTTTTTTTCATTACCATCCATCATTGCATCAAGGCGCGACTGAATTACTGTTGAAATGTTATTAAACTTTTCCTCATTCATACTTGTTAGATGGGACAGTTGATTTGAAAAAGTTTCAAGCTGATTTTTCTGCATTCCGGCTATCTCGCTCATTCTTTTAAGTGTAAATTCTCCAAACTCTTTAAATGATTTGGAAAATTCTTCTCTGCTTTCTTTCGAACTTTTAGAGTGCTCTATTCTTGAGGAAGAAAATTCTTCTCTAATAAGTTTCTCAAATCTAAAATTATCTTTTTCAACGGTATCAAATTTTTCTGTAAGTACTTTAATCTCATTTCTTAGGCTGTCGCCGGAATGTTTAATTAGATACAGCAGCCATAATAAAATTACTGCTACGACCAAAAATGCAATATAATCTATCACAGCATGCATTTATTTATCTAAACAATCCGAATATCGCAGCTGTGAGTATAACAACTGCAAGCTGAGCAAACCAGCCAATCAAAACTACTCCTACAGCTCTCATAATATTTGTATAATCAAGTGCTGATTTTACCGCCTTTATCATAGCTACAATCATCCATACGGATGAAATTAGAACTATAAGATTGCCAATTTGCGGCAAAAAGCCGAAAAGCCGAAAAATACCCGGTGCCGAAGAGAAACCTATTGTTCTTAGCAGTTCACCTGGATTAGACTCGGTATTGGGTTCCGGCATAAGTTTTACACCTATAAAATAAACCACATACGCCCAGATATACCATGCTGCAAGAGCAACTGCCGCACTGAGAAATACTCCGGCTATCCCGGCCTTATGCATAGTGCCGACTCCGGCAGCAACACTTGATATCACCACAACGAGTGCAGCCTGAAGTGTAGCACTCTCATCATGCTCAACCTCTTCGAATAATCTATCATCAAGCTTTATTGCCCTAATCATACGTTCAGAAATTTGATTGAAATCCATACTACCTCCGTGTTTCCTGCGCCTCGGTAAAACCAATTGCAGCTGCCATTATAACTTTTAAGTTAGATATTGTCTATAAAATACGGCATCAAAAAACTGCCTGATTAAAGTGAGCAGGGAATTGCTTCTGCTGCATAATAGTTTATTATAATTGAGACATTCGGTTGAGAGTTCGAATAGTCGGTAATATGTAAATTACAGGCAGCATGATATTGCCGGGATGAGCGTTCACGGATTAACAAAGGTGCACCGTACAGATGAAGCACAAGGAGGTTTGTATGATTAGCGATGCATGGCTATCCAAAAAGGTCGGCAGCAAAATATTGTGTCAGGCATGCTCCCATTTATGCAGATTGCAGGAAAACGAATACGGAATCTGCGGAGTTCGGAAGGTCGAAAACGGCACATTAAAACTGACGGTATATGCAAACGCAGCAGCCCTCAACCTTGACCCAATTGAAAAAAAGCCTCTTTTCCATTTTTTGCCCGGATCAACAGCACTTTCAATAGGAACCGTAGGCTGTAATTTCGCATGCTCCTTCTGTCAGAATTATGAAATATCGCAATTTTCAAAAGATCAAAAAGGTGCTATATTCGGAAAAAAGATTTTGCCCGATGAAGTCATTCGATTAGCAAAGACTTATGGAGCAAAATCAATTGCCTATACATACAATGAACCGGTTGTTTTTTTTGAATATGCTTATGATTGTGCTGTAGCTGCCAAAAAAAACGGTCTAAAAAATATCTTTGTCACAAGCGGATATGAAACTCATCTGGCAATCGATACAATAAATCCTTATCTGGACGCTCTGAATATTGATCTAAAATCGTTTTCCGATAAGTTTTATCAAAAATTATGCAAGGCACAACTTGCTCCGGTGCTGGATTGTATTAAATATGCGTACGGCAAAGGACTCTGGATTGAACTTACAACACTTCTTATACCCGAAGAAAATGATTCAGATGAAGAAATCCGATCAATTGCACAATTTATAGCAGGCATTGATCCTTTGATACCATGGCACTTATCAGCCTTTTTTCCTACTTACAAACTGACAAACAGACCTCCTACGCCCATTGAAACAATGTTGAGAGGCTACCGCATAGCCAAAAAAGAAGGACTCAAAAATGTTTATGTTGGAAATCTGAATGACAGTCCGCATGAATCGACATACTGTCCGACATGCAGCAAAGTAGTTATTAAACGGAACGGACATATTGGAAGCAATGTCGATAATATGCTGCAGAACGGTAAATGCCCGTTTTGCGGAAACATGATCTCCGGAATATGGCAGAACTGATACATATATCGGCTATTTTAGATGATTTAAGCAAAACTCCCCAAATAAAAAAGGTTTGGGACTTCAAGAGAATTGCAGATTCATGGAAAACGATAGGATCACCTATGAGCGACTGTTCATCACCAAAAAGGTTTGAAAACGGCATACTCTATATAAAATGCAAAGATGGTATATGGGCTCAGGAACTTTCAATGATGAAGGAAAAAATATTAGCCAAACTCAACGGACTGCAGGAAATAAAAATTAAAGAGATAAGATTTTATATATAACCCACGAGCTCATCTAAAAACTTTATCTTATGCAGAAAAACATCAGTTTTTAGATCCGCCTGGGGTACGACAATATCGGTAAAACCAAGTCTTGCAGCCGATGCTATTCTTCGTTCCATCGATTTTACCAGTCTCACCTCTCCGGCCAATCCAACCTCTCCAATAAAAGCATAATTCATATTAATAGGCTCATTTCGTATTGCTGAGATAATTGAAGCGCATACCGCAAGATCAACCGCAGTCTCATCTACAGAAACGCCACCTGTAATATTTAGATAGAGATCGTTGCCTAAAATTTTCATTTTCAGCTGTTTCTCAATAATAGCTGACAACATAATCAGCCTATTGGTGTCAAACCCGATTGCCGTACTTTTACCTATTCCGTAAGGTGAAACAAGTGATTCAATTTCTATTGCCAGCGGCTGATTACCTTTGATTGTTATACTTCTTACAATTCCCGGCGCATCAATGGCATCGCCCAGGAATATTCCTTCAGGAGAATCAAGCACAATCAGGCCATTTTCCGTCATCTGCATTATTGCCGTCTGATCGATTGCCCCGAATCTGTTTTTAATCGCCCTTAAAATCTTATATCCGCCGGTTTCCTCTACAATCAATACGGCATCAACCATATGTTCAAGCAGCTTTGGTCCGGCAATAAGACCGCCTTTGGTCACATGACCTACAATCATAACAGGTATATTGTTCTTTTTTGCCGTTTCTAAAAACCGGTTCGTGCTGTATCGCAGCTGATTAACCGATCCGGTTACAGCAGAGATATTGGCACTTGAAACAGTCTGTATAGAATCAACTATTGCAGCAAGAGGCCTTTTTGATTCAATAACCGACGCGATATAATCGGTATCATGTGCATCTGAAATAATTAGATTATTTTCGTCTATATTCAATCTATCGGCTCTCAGCTTAATCTGTCCCAAAGATTCTTCCGCGCTGAAATAGATAACTTTACCGCCATCGGCAATAGATTTTGCTATCTGGAGAAGCATAGTAGATTTCCCGATTCCCGGAGCTCCAGCCACAAGAGAAAGCGATCCGGGAACAATTCCACCGCCAAAAACTTCATCAATAGAGTTTTCACCTGTTTTTATGCGAACTTGATCGCTAACGGCAATTTCTGAAATAGGCTGCATATTCACGGAAACATCGGTTTTGACAGCCTTTTTCTCATTGATTTCTTCAATGGAACCGTACGAACCGCATGAAATACATTTTCCAAACCATTTAGGTGTCTTGTAGCCGCACTCCACGCAAACGAATTTCTGTTTCATATCATCTTTATAGTTGCAGATTTAAACCGATTTGTCAAAAAATAGATATCCTTCATCCCCATTTCGGGGTCGTGTCTTTGCATTTGACATAACTCCTTAAATCTTGATATATCATAGGCATCCTGCCCATGATACACTGAAATTTCGAGCAATAATAATCGGAAAGCGAATCGAAGCCCGTTTGTTACTTACTTATACAGATTGACCGATAGCAGGACATAAATATAATTATATATAATGAGAGGTACGCATTGAAATACAACGAACTAACCGATAAGGAAAAGTGGGTAATTATCGACAGGCAAACCGAGCGCCCGGGTAGTGGAAGATTCAACAACTTCGACAAAAAAGGTGTATATATCTGCAAATGGTGTAATGCCGCACTTTTTTTATCGGAATACAAGTTTGCTGCAGGCTGTGGATGGCCGAGCTTTGACGATGAAGTGGATTCAGC
>JAADFJ010000097.1 GCA_013152955.1 Campylobacterota bacterium | reverse complement strand
ATAATCAATGATTCAAAGAATGGGATGCCGGATATATCACGAGAAGGCGTTCAAAGAGATCTTCTTCCTATAGTTGAAGGAACCGATGTTTCAACAAAATACGGTATTGTGAAGACGGACCATATTCTATTTATCTCTGCCGGAGCTTTTCATCTTTCAAAACCATCAGATATGATACCCGAACTGCAGGGCCGCTTCCCCATCAGGGTCGAACTGAATGCACTTGATAAGCAGGCATTGAAGAAAATACTTACTCTGCCGAAAAACGCACTTATAAAACAGTATATTTCACTTATGAAAACCGAAAATGTCATAATCGAATTTTCCGATGAAGCGATTGATCTGCTCTCAGATATTGCGGTTGAGCTGAATCAGACATCAGAAAACATAGGAGCCAGAAGACTTTATACACTGCTTGAAAAACTTCTTGAAGAACTTTCATTTCACGCTCCTGAAATAACCGATCAAAAAATCAGTATAGATGCAGCATTTGTAAAAAAGCAGCTTGAGCCGTTAATGCAAAGTAAAGACTTGAGGGAATATATATTATGAGACCGTAAACTCCGTCTCAGCGCTAAAAGTAAGCGTCAGATGCCAGGAATATTCCGATCAGTTAAAATATTTATCATTCTTTGGTAATCTCATTGGTGCACGATTACTATGCTGGCAATGTTTGAAGTAGATAGATTTTTTACTCCTGACAAAGAATACCTACGTTGCGCTCATACATTTCTAAGACCGCCGAGATAGTGTGTTTAGTACGTAAGGTAGGTTATATCAAAGAGTAAGCTATAAAACAGATTCGGGCTTTTAATTCAAAATGTTTGGATTAAGGGAGGCACCCTTAAGTTTATCTTCTAATAATATCTTGCTGCTCTTTGAGCAGATCGTCCACAGATTTCCCCTGCTCAGCCACCGATTTTATCTTCTTTACCAATAATGCTCTATCCGTTCGATTTCTCATCATTTTGTAATAGTTGATACATTCGTCAAAAAGGTCAGTTGCCTTTTTGCTGTCAACCGGCACTGCTGAGTGTTCCGAAGCGGCTACATATAGAATATCAGAATCATCTTTATCAAGCATCATCATAATTTCGGATAGTTCCAAATCTCTGTTTTCAAGTAAAATTGAAACTATTCTATTTATTCTTGCAGGCAAATAAGAGACGGTTTCCTTGTCAATTTTATCAAGAAATGTTCGATATGATAAAATAAGCGACAGAACAATCTTCTCCGCCTTTTCCGAATCGGTATGCTTTTGGTCTTCTGTGCCTTTTTTCGCATAATATGCTCTCGTGTATGGAACTCCTATCAACTGTCCCGCTCTTTCCGAAAGCATCTCTCTTATTCTGATATCCTCAACAGAATTCAGCACAGGAGCAATTTTTTTCCAGATTATACTTTTTTCCGAAACTGTGATTGCGCCGTTTTTTTCCGATTTTATCCAAAAATCAAATGCATCTTCAGCTTCCTCAATCTTCCTGAGGAACAGTTCCTTGCCGTTTTTCCTTATAAAACTGTCCGGATCATCACCTGATGCAAGTCTGACAACCTTACCAACGACTTCATTTTTGATTAAAAGCGGAATTAACTTAATCATAGCTTTTAAGCCGGCCTCATCGGTATCGTAGCAAAAATATATCTTATTGGTAAGTCTTTTTATTTTACTTACGTGAAACGCACTCAAAGCGGTCCCTAATGTAGCAACAGCATTGCTTATCCCATTTTCATAGAGCGCTATCATGTCAAAATAGCCTTCGCAGATTACTGCATAATCGCTCTTTAAGATTCCATCCTTTGCCTTTTCCAGTCCGAACAGCAGCTTTCCTTTATTGAACGCTTCGGTTGCGGCAGTGTTGAGATATTTAGCTTGATCCGATTCCGCCGTTATAATTCTTCCGCCAAAGCCGACTATCATTTTTCCATTTCTTATAGGGATCATTATTCTTGAGCGAAATCGATCATAAATCTTTGAATCTTTTCCTGTTACCGATATACCTGCTTTTATCAAAGACTCTTTACTATATTTTTTCAAAAGCAGCTGAGTCAGATCATTCCAAAGGGAAGTTGAATAACCAATATCGAATTCATCTATAGATTTCTTACTTAAGCCTCTTTTTTTAAGATATTCAAGCGGAATATTGCTTTGTTTTAGAGATTGCTTAAAAAAGTCAGCTGCATCATTGTTGATATTGGCAATTATGCCTATAAAACTATTTTGAAAAGAAGGAAGAGCGATACCTGCCCTATAGGCCAATTTAGCCAATGCATCTTTAAAATCTATCCTTTCCTGCATTTTGATAAATTCTATTACATCTCCGGAAACACCGCATCCAAAGCAATGAAAAAACTGTTTATCCTGATTTACACTGAAAGAACCCGTTTTTTCCGAATGAAAAGGACATAGACCTACAAAATTATTTCCCGTTTTTCTTAACGGAATATATTCAGAAATAATATCAACAATATCTACCGAATCTTTGACTCGAAATACTATCGATGACCAATCAGTTCCTATAGCTGGCATTTATCTTTATATATTCATAACTCAAATCAGTAGTGAACATATTATATGAGGCAATTCCTGCTCCAAGATCAATTGTTATACTGAAATGATCATTTTTCATAATTTTGGAAATTGCAGTCTCATCATATCTTTTCGATTTAACACCATTCTCGCAAGCAGGTTTATCATCAAAAAATATTGATACGGATAGAGGATCAAATTGCGCACCCGAGGCTCCGGCTGCAGCATAAATTCTGCCCCAGTTAGGATCTTCGCCGTATATAGCAGTTTTTACAAGTTCTGAATTTGCAATTCTTCGGGCTGCTTTCTTAGCATCATAGACACTAAGTGCATTTTTGACAAAAATATTGACTACCTTATGGACTCCCTCACCGTCTTCCAAAATTTGTTGAGACAGTTCTTTTGCAACCCTCAGCAACGCATTCTTAAAGTCAAAGTCACTTATTTCGCCGCGGTTTTCTCCTATAGAGAACAAAAACACCGAGTCATTTGTCGACATATCGCCGTCTACACTGATTTTGTTGAAAGAATAATCCGTAATCTCTTTTAACAGACTGTGCATTCCGGTCTGACGCAAAGGAAAATCCGTTATAATAAAAACAAGCATTGTAGCAAGATGCGGATGGATCATTCCGGCACCTTTTGCCATTGCCCATATATGAAAATTGCTGCCGCAGCTTTCAAACGATATCTTGCTTATCTTGCTTTTCGTATCTGTTGTCATTATTGCCATGGCAATAGATTCATTAAAATCGCTGCAGTTTTGCAGCAGCCCAGGAATTGCATCTGCAATTAGTTTTTTTGGCAGCGGCTCTCCAATGATACCGGTAGATGAAACAATAATTTCGTCGGGGTCAATTCCGGACAAATTTCCGATACCTTTTGTCAGAAAATCAATATCATCAAGTCCTTTCCTGCCTGTTGCAGCATTCGCATTTCCGCTGTTTATTAGCAGGAAGCTTGCACGTCCGTTTCGTTTAAGAAGCGATTTTGCATGAATTATAGGAGCACCGGCGCATCTATTTTCGGTAAAACAAGCTGTCCATACCGCAGGTTTAGGAAAATGAATTAAGGCAAGATCGGGAACTCCATCTTTTTTCAAGCCGCAGCTGCAGGAGGACGAACCTACTCCACTCTTGTAGATCCACTCATCTTTCATCCCAGCCATCCGCCTATTGCTTCAGTTTCATCAAATCCGTAAGCAATATTCATATTTTGGACAGCTTGTCCCGATGCACCTTTCAACAGATTATCAATTGCAGAAATAACAATAATCTTTCCGTTATGCTCATCAACAGCAGCATAGATATGGCAATCATTTGTTCCAACAACATCTAAAATCTGCGGAGGATCATCTCTAACTTTTATAAACGGCTCGTTTTCGTACTGCTTTTTTATAATCGAAGCCGCTTCATTTTTATCAATTTTGCTTAAATTATCCATATAAATTGTTGAAAGAATACCTCTTCGAATAGGAAGAAGATGCGGAACAAAAGAGAGCGTAATTTTTTGCCCTGATTTTTCACCTATTGCTTCTTCTATCTCTGGCTGATGTTTATGAGCTGCTATGTTATATGCTTTATAGTTTTCATCTACCTTATAAAAAAGGAGTTCCTTTTTTAACGCTTTTCCTGCTCCGGAAACGCCGGACGCGGAGTTGGCAACAGCAGATGAACACAAACCATTCTGAACGAAAGGGTAGATAGGTAGAATAATACTTGTTGCATAACAACCTGGATTTGCAATAAGTGTTGATCCGACTATTCTGTCTCTGAACAACTCAGGCAATCCATATACTCTATTTGTAAGTTTATCGGGACAACTGTGGACAGTGCCGTACCATTTCTCATATAGTGCATTGTTGCTAAATCTGAAATCTGCCGATAAATCTATTGCCGGTATTTTTATATCTTTCAGCAGCAGATGAGACGCAGTATGAGGCATCGCAAGAAATATCAGATCACACTTTTTGTTTATAAGATCAACATCAATTGAACTGAAACAAATTGGAGTATTTTCATAGTCTGAATTCAGCAACGCATTTACGTTGCTTCCATTGTAACTGTTAGAGCCGAGATATGAAATCAAAACCGAACTATGCTTATGCAAAATTCTCAAAAGCATAGCACCTGTGAAGCCCGAGGCTCCACAGATCCCAACCTTTAACATTTTTTTATTATCGCTTAGACCACTGGAATGATGCTCTTGCTCCCTTATGACCATATTTTTTTCGCTCTTTTGCCCGAGGATCTCTTGTTAAAAATCCTCTTTTCTTAAGCGATTGTCTATATGTCTGATCAAAGAGCAATAAAGCTTTTGAAATACCATGTCTCACAGCTTCAGCTTGTGCCGATTTTCCGCTTCCCTTAACCGTAGCCTTCACATCAAATTTTGCTTCAGAATTAACAGTTGAAAACGGTTCTTCAATAATTTTTATATAGTCTGGATAGCCCTGAAAGTAATCATCAACGCTCTTATTGTTTACATTGATTTTCCCATCGCCTACACTTATCCACACTCTTGCGGTTGCAGTCTTCCTTCTTCCCGTGCCATATAAACGTTTGCTTTCCATTATCCTTTATCCCCATCTAATTCCAGTAATTTAGGCTTTTGAGCCTTGTGCGGATGCGCTTCACCTTTGTATATCTTTAACTTAGTTATTAATCGATCCGAAAGTCTGTTTTTTGGAAGCATACCTTTAACTGCATGCCATATAAGATATTCAGGCTTTTTCTCAAGCATTCTTCTGGCGTTGGTTTCCTTTAAACCGCCGATATATCCCGAATAGCTTCTATATAATTTATTATCCAGTTTCTTGCCTGTAAGAGCGATCTTTTCTGCATTGGTAACAATAACAAAATCACCCGTATCGACAAAAGGGGTATAGATAGGTTTGTCTTTCCCCATCAATATCATTGCTATTTCAGAGGCAAGTCTCCCTAAAATCTTATCTCTGGCATCAATAACATGCCAGTTTCTACTAATTTCTCCAGTTTTAGCTATTGTGCTTCGCACCGTCTCCTCCCTTCTCTGCCCCTGTTTCACTTTTTGATTTCAGTTTGTTAAACATCAGATTAAGCCTGCTTGTAATGCGTCCGGCTCTTCCTTTAGGAATGATGCCTTTTGAACTAATACGGTTAACAACAGATACAGCTTTTTTAAGCAGATCGCCGGCATAAGCAGATTCAACATTCTCGCTGTTTATAGCGTCTTTTGCAGCCTTTATACTGTTTTTCAGACGCGTTCGGTAAAATTTGTTTCTCGTATATCTTTTTTTACTCTGTCTAATACTTTTTATCGTAGATTTATGGTGAGCCAAAAATATCCTCCTTTTTTCTCAAAACTCCAAAGTTTATAACACATATATTATAAAAATCAAGCATTTAATTTCGGTGCGGCTCCAGCTCTCTCATTTTTCGCGAAAGCAGCTTTCTTGCCAAAACAAAATGATCATATCCTATATCTGAATTTCCTCCCAAAGCTTCTTCATACATCATTTTACCCAATTTGTCAATCTCTTTGCGGACTTTGCCTATAGAAAGTTTGCATAAAATATCGGCTGCCACAAACATATACGGATCACATGATTTGCAAATATAGCTTAACGACATCAATCTGCCATCTTTTAGTATCCCATAAAGACTCAGCATATCACGATTATCTTCGCACGCCTTGCCCTCAACTATAATATCGGCATTCTCAATTTTACCCATATTTGTATTTTTTTTATTGAAAAGGTTTTGAAAGTATTCCCGTATATTTTTATCGCTCATTTCGGGAAGTTCGGAAGATCGGACAGCTCATCAACAATATTACCCAATTCATCAATAAATTGGTCAATCTCATATTTGGTATTATATGCGGCAAATGATACACGGTAAAATACCGGATCAAACCCGGGCATTATTTCAAAAAAGTGATCTTCATGAATGGAGCACCAGGAAAAGACACAAAATTTTCCCTTTCTTATCATTATATTTTTTCTGATACTGAGTTTTTCGTCAATATCCAACTCATCATCATTATGTTTTATGACGGGCTTTCTGAAATAAAAGGCCAATATTCCGGATCGTTTCTCCGGTTCCGACGGCCCGAGAATCTCAATTGAATCAAAGATTTTAATTTTTTCAGTTGCATATCTGTTAAGCTCAGTTTCATAATCCGAAATTTCATCCGGATTGAGTTTAACGGCATATTCGGCGGCCGCTTTAGCTCCGCAGATTCCGGCGTAATGCTGAAGACCTGCTTCAAACCGCTCAGGTATCTCAAGATAAACAGGCATATAACTACTATCCAGCCTTTCAACGGTTCCTCCTCCAAGCATAAAAGGGGATAACTTTTCAAGATTGCTTTTCTTGCCCCACAATACTCCTAAACCGGTTGGACCCATCATTTTATGAATAGAAAATGCTATGAAATCTGCCGCTATCTTTTTTACATCAACAGGCCTGTGCATAACAGCCTGCGCAGCATCAAGAATTAAAATTGCGCCAGGAAAAAGTTGCTTTAATCTTTTATTTATGTTGATAATTTCATCATCACTTATGAATGTTCCATCAAGGTTTGATACCCAGCATAAACTTACGACTGAAAGCTTCTTGTCTTTTTTATAAAGATTTTCAATCATTTCCATAATATTGTCGGTATCAGTATAAATATGCTTCTTAATTGTTCCTTCTCGTTCCAAAACTCTCCAGACAATAAAGTTTGAATTGTGTTCTTTATCTGTTGTTAAAACAATTGAATCACTGCTGAATTTTATTGATCTGGAAAGAAAATTAAGCGATTCCGTGCAGTTTTTTGTAAAAATTATTTCATTCCGATCGCCGTTTATAAGTTTGGCAATTGCCTCTCTTGATTCATTAATCTTCTGATCAACAATTTTACCAAATTTGTGATAGCTTCTTCCGCCGCAAGCCGGATAGTGATGGTAATAATCGCATATTTCATTTAAAACCGATTCGGGTTTCAATGTCATACATGCATTATCGAAATATATTGGAAGTGCTCCATCCATCTTTTCAGATAGTATTTGAAAGTCGTTTCTACACCCTTTTAATCCGTTCATTTAATTTACCTCATCTTTAATTGACTATTGTCTACTAAATAAGTAGTAATTATAAGAAATCTATAATTGATGTCAATAAGGAATTTGCATTATGAGATCGCTGCGCAGTAAACATATTTGATTTTTCTGCGGGCTTTATGAGGTTTCCCATATACTTGCGTTAAACTTCTTTGAACTAACCCGTTAGTCCTTCAGAAGTTTGCCTTGTCTTAAAGGCAGCTCTGTTAATCCGTAAACGATCATCTTGAGTTCCGAATCTGGCAATAGCTCTGCTATTACCTGCAATTTGCGCCTTGATGATACGGAGTAGGACTTTCAATTTGAAACGCTTAGAATTAATAGAGCTGCCCTATAGAAAACCTCATTAAAAGCTGTGAATTTGTTTATTGCGCAGCGATTTCATAATATTTTTAGCATTACACTATTGATAATTTGATAACTTTGTATATTATTACGGATATTATGAATTTTACTGGAGTTATTAATTAATGGAAAAAAGATGTTGCCTCCTCTGAGGATAGGTAATCTGATCGCCAAAATACCCATTATACAAGGCGGTATGGGTGTCGGTATCTCACTTTCCAAACTCGCTTCTGCGGTAGCTAACCAGGGGGCGATAGGAATAATATCGGCAGCCGAAATTGGATTTATGGAATCGGATTTTAACAGAAATCCGATGGAAGCGAACCAGCGTGCACTTGCAAAAGAACTTAAGAAAGCAAAAGAGGCAAGCAGCGGTCCAATCGGCGTCAATATAATGGTTGCCTCGTCTGATTTTAATGAACTCGTGACAATAAGCGTTGAGAGCGGTGCAGATCTTATAATTTCAGGAGCCGGACTTCCGCTTAATCCTGCACCCAAAGAGATACTCAAAAATGCCAAAACGAAATTTGTTCCCATAGTATCATCAGCAAGAGCGGCAAAACTGATTTTCAGATACTGGGCAAATCATCATAACAGGCTTCCTGATGCTGTTGTCGTTGAGGGGCCGCTTGCCGGGGGACATTTAGGCTTTAAAAAAGAGCAGATTAACGATGAAAATTTTCGGCTCGAAAAAATACTTCCAGATATTATCTCGATAGTAAAATCTTATGAAGAGAAATTTAAAAAATTGATCCCGGTTATTCCTGCAGGAGGAATATACACCGGAGCAGATATTGCAAAATATCTGCAGATGGGAGCATCTGGAGTTCAAATGGCAACCCGCTTTGTTGCTACCTATGAATGTGATGCATCTGATGCATTCAAGCAGGCATTCATAAAATGCAAAAAAGAGGATATAGTAATTATCCAAAGCCCGGTAGGAATGCCCGGTAGAGCCATAAAAAACGATTTTCTTGAAGATGTGGAAAGAGGTTTAAAAAAGCCTTACAAATGCGTATGGCACTGTTTGAAGCCATGTGACGGTGAACCGTTATACTGTATTGCATCTGCATTGTATAATGCTCAAAAGGGATTTCTTAGAAACGGATATGTGTTTGCAGGAGCCAATGCATGGAGAATAGATAAAATGATGTCCGTTAAAGAACTTATAAAAATTCTTATAGATGAATATGAGATTGCCGTAAGTCAGACAAACTGCTGAAAACAATCCCTTGATCCAAAAAAAATTATCGCTTTACGATTTCAACCTTTCTGGATAAAGGAAGCATAAGCAGATCATGCGGATCTATCTCTGCGAGCATATTGCCGGCGCCGGCAGATATCCATATTTTCTCAAATATAAAGAGTGATTCATCAACAAAAACAGGTATTTCGGATATTAGTCCAAAAGGAGTCACTTCTCCAACGCTGAACCCGGTTGTCTGCTTTGCAAACTCCGGAGATGATATTTTTAATTTTGTTCCATAAACTTCAGACACTCTGTTTTTGTCTATTCTGTTTGCTCCAGATGCAACAACCAAAACCGGATGTCCGTCTTTCGTTTTGAAAACGATTGATTTGGCAATTCTGGACAGTGTACAGCCGACTGCAGCAGCCGCATCTTGTGCAGTTCCGGCATCCTGTTCAAAGCGAACGATGCTGTTTTTTATGCCAAATTTTTTAAATGAATCTATAACTCGCTCTGTGCTGGATTTCAATTTTCGCCTCCTGTATGTTTGACAATTTCATAATAGCAATTAGGATTGGTTATATCAAATTTTTTTGGAGGAATCAAAACTATGGGTAAAATAAAAACAATTGTTATTTTTGCTATTATAATATTGTTTTCGATATCGGTAAACAGCAGCAGCTATGCTTCCAGCAAAATTGCAACCGGTTTTGTCAACAAACTTCAATCCCTTTTCGATAAAAGGGGATTGCCTGTCAAGATAAAGCTCATAAATGATAAACCGTATAAACTTGAGGGATTCAGAGAAGTTGTAATTGATATAAAAGGGAGAAAAAGTATTTATCTCACCAATGGAAAACTGATTATTCCGGCTGTAATTGATCAAAATACCGGAGTAAATCTGCTGAAGCAGGAGGCCTTGCTTCTTAACAAGGTTGACATGAAAAGATTCAGTTTTGGCCAATACAACAGGGTGATCGGCAAAAAAGATGCAAAGATCAAAATAGTATTATTCAGCGATTTTCAATGTCCTTACTGCAAGCGTCTATGGCCGTATCTTGTTAATCTTCCTAAAGAGTATGATGTTGCCGTATACGAAAAAAATTATCCTCTCCCGTTTCACAAAGATGCCATGCTGCTCGCCAAAATTGCTGAAGCGGTTCGCATCGCATCAGGCAAAAAGATAAATGATTATTTGAGCAGAAATGATTTTTCCGGCGACGATAAAACAATAATCAAAAAGGTTATAAAAGACAATAAGCTCGAAAAATATGCTAAAAAAATAAACAAACTCATAGACTCCAAACAAGTCAAAGAGATCATATCAAAAGATATGACTGAAGGACACAGCGTTGATATATCGGGAACTCCAACTCTGTTCATAGACGGATATCGTGTGACGGGAGCGGATGTTCGTTCAATCGAAATGATACTGAAACGGGAAACAAAGAATAAGAAAAACTGAAAAGATTATATTCAAGGGCGCGCTCGGGACTTTACAGCATGTTTAGACCCGAGTTCTAACCTGGGAGCAATCGGTTGCGTTCGGAACACAAATATATCAGATCTATAGAGATTAATGGTCTTGATCGGACAACCATCACCTCATATATAGAAAGGATTATCAATTCGATAGAAAACAACATGTCGGATGCAGATGATCTGCGGTACATTATCAAGAATATAGAATCCAGAAAGCTCGGAGCCCTTCTTCTGCCATCCTTTAAAATCGAGTTTTGCGGACAAAAAGAAACGGTTGAAGAGACGTTTAGACAATTCAGGAAAATGATATTTAGGGGAGGAGGATAACCTGCCTTGGGGCCGTGTCTTTGCATTTGACATAACTCTTTGATTTAAGTTTATAAGTAATCGGCGGGCTTAACTGTCTGCCAGTTTTTTTCTTTTTCAGCATTGCTATGTGCAGCAACGCAATTCTTAGTGTATCACAGGCATCCTGCCTGTGGTTCTCTTTTCTTTTTGTCCGCATTTGAGAAAAGACGTTACGAAAATCTTCTGATGAAGCGTATAAAAAATAGAATGTTTGAGCAAGAAGAAAAGTTAATCAATAATTATTATGATATTCCGTTTATTTCCTATTTTATATTAAATGTTAAATGTTTAGAGAGACTGTGAGTTTTCTATTTTTAGCTGAAGCAGAAGATTTTTAGTCTTTTCTCATCAGCGGCGACTTTTTGCTTACTTTTTGGTCGCTCAGAAAGCAAGAAATAAAAATCTTGATTATTCGAAAAAATAATTGCACATTAAGCCTTCAAAAACAGCTCATCAAATCTTACTCCTATAATCGCCTTCTATGATCTGCATATGGTTCTTAGAGTTGCCCTTATTTTTCTTAACGCATATTTTCCAACGCGGGCGAAGAGAATAAAGAGAAGAGCTGCAATCTCACCACGGGCAGAATGCCTGTGATACATTGAGACTGCCGCATATTCTGCGCTATGGCACATTATGGGCGTAAAATTCAAATTGCAGAACCATTACCAGGGATTGCAGCTAGTTTGAAGCTCAGCCGCCTCCTATAGGAGGAAAAATACTTATTGTATTTCCGTCGGAAAGCCGGTAATCCATATTTTCTTCTATGCTTTTGCCGTTCACAAGAACTATTTTAGTCAAATTTTTCGGGATTTTCATTTTATGAAATAGATCTTTGACTCTTGAATTTTGATCCATTTCGCAAACAGCTTCTTTACCGAAATCGTCTCTAAGAGAAGCAAAAAATTTAACTTTTATAAGCATTGCCGGCAAAATAGTTGGACAATAAAAATTCATTAGCAAAAGCTGAAGGGTTCTTAAGAAAATTGCCTGCTATCTTTTTACCTTGTCCTATAAATCCTTTGATTATTCCTATTCGGTCGTTATCTCCCAATAAAGAAGCCCCCACTATCATGTCATTTTTTATGCAAAACTGTATGAATCGTCCTTTTGCAGGATCTTTCCATCTAACAATCTCTGCGTCCGTGTTGTTCCATCTGCCAAAGCTCGCAGCGCTCATCGCACCAAATGTTACCGAATTATAAATCAAGCCTCCCAAATAGTCACGCTTTTCGCCTGCCATATTGGACCCTGTAATCTCTCCATGCTCTACGGCAGCAGGCCAGGTAGGGTATATTGCATTGCCGTTTTCTCTCAGTGCAGGACATTCGGCGATATCCCCGGCAGCATAAATTGATTCATCGTTCGTTTTTAACTGTTTGTCCACGATAACCGCATTTTTTATTGTTATTCCCGAATCTTTTAAAAAATCGATATTAGGTTTAATACCTACAGCTATTATGGCCATATCACCGATTATTTCTTTACCGTTTTCGGTCAAAATTGTAATTTTGTCACTTTTCTCATCAATTTCGGTGATTGCATCACCGGTTACAAGCGTTACACCATTATCCAGGAGCCGTTTTTCAAACATCAAAGCGGCGGCTTCGGGAAGCATCTTAGGAAGAACGGTATCAAGCTTTTCAATTATCGTAATCTTTTTGCCAATTTTATGCAGCGCATTTGCAAATATCATACCTATAAAACCGGAACCTATTATGACAATTTCATCTGTATTG
>JAADFJ010000096.1 GCA_013152955.1 Campylobacterota bacterium | reverse complement strand
CTGCGTTGAAACCTTACCGCCATAGCTGCGACTATGCCTGCAAGAACCCGCCTTGCATCTGACGCCTTCTCTTTTTACTGAAACTACGTTTGGTGCGTAAGGTGAGTTATAAGAAAAACGGCACCGACAATAATCAGCACTCCTCCGGATATATTTATTAAACTTAAATGTTCATTAAGAAATGCGGCAGCAAGAATTAAAGTTAAAACAGATTCGCCGTTTGTCAGCACGGAAACCGTTGAGATAGGAAGATGTCTGAACGCCAGATATTGGAATCCTTTCGACAGGTATGCCCCCATTATTCCTGCAATGGAAATGACTATAAGATAATTGGTTTGCGGTATATGAAAGTTCCCTTCTATTAGCGCAGTGCTCAGAAAAAAAAGCGCGATAAAAAATGAACGCCATACGGTTAGGGCAATCATATCAACCGATGCCGCAACTCTTCTTACCAAATACGCCTGCAGGGCATAACTCACGGAGAATATACTCATCCAAAACACGCCCTGAAAATCAACTTGTCCGCCTTTGTAAACAACAAGCACACTGCCTATAATAGTTCCGACTACAGCAACCCAAGCCGATTTGGCGAATCGTTCCTTAAGCAGAATAACTCCGGCAGCTATGGTAAAAATTGTCTGTAGTTTTGCAAGCAGCGATGTAGTGGCGGCACCTGCATGGTCTATCGACAAAAACCAGAAATAAGCACCTACTATTGTTAAACTCGATAGAACAACTATTAAGAATAAGTGCGTCTTCAGTTCATAAAACAGATCTATTTTTATAAAGATTTTCGATGATATCATGCCGGTCAAAAAGGCTGCAGAAAAGTAGATTCCCATAAGAGAGTAGATATTTACAGAGCTTACTGCGAGCTTTGTAAGGATGTACATCAAGCTTGCGGCAACTATACTTGCTGCCGTGTAGATGTACCCTTTTTTGTCGCTAAGTTTTATCACAACAAATAGATTTGCAGTTTTCCCGGTTTTGAATAAATATTGCAGCAATTAGCATCAAATGAACTTTCAGAAGAGCAGATGTGTCAGAAGGCTGGAGCGGTAATACAAAAATCTTTGATATGACAAACATCGGACGAAACTCCCCGAATAGCCCGGATAGCAAGATCTTATTGCAAAGAAAGTACTGTCATTATTTTTAAAAGATTTCACGATTTGTCCGTTTTGCATTCGTCTGTCACTTTGCACTTTTTGTCAATACCGCTGCCTCCCGCATGATATACAATCATGTCAATTCCTCCATCTAACAAAAAAAACCGTTTGCGGCATCAGCAAATACATCGGCTGAAATTATTGCCGCATTGCCTGAAATAAATTTAGCAATTGAAATCGGATATATTCTTCTCATTGCAGACAGCTTATCTGAAATTGATAAAAAGTGAAGCGGCAATGCGATATGAAAATAATATAGATAAAACCTTATGATATATACAGTTTTTAAATAGCACGAATGACCGTTACATTAATATCCTTTTATTTTATATCATTATTACTTTAGGAAAACATATAATATTAACTAACTGTTGACATGCTCAAAAAAATCCTATAATCTTTATAAAGTTAAATAGCAAGAAGGAGGGTAATACAATGATTTCTAAGCTGTTTTCAGGAATAATCATCATGCTTGTTGCTCTATCCGAACTTAATGCGTTTGCAGGTGTTCCGCCTGCTTTGTCGGAAGCAGCAACGGCAGGGATAAGACTTTTTACCGGTCAAAAACCTTTTGAAAATGGAGGAGCGGCATGCATATCCTGTCACTCTGTTAATTCCATTAAGGCAGTAGGCGGCAGTTTGGGCCCCAATCTTACAGCTGTATATAAACAGCTCGGTAAAAACGGACTGAATATTGTGCTCAAATCTATTCCGTTCCCCACAATGAAACCTATTTATCAAAATAGACCGATAACAGAAAAGGAAAAAACCGGTCTCATATCTTTTTTGCGTTACTCATCCAAACCGGAAATCAATAGAAATAAAGGACAGGATCTGTTTATGTATGCAGCGGCGGTTTTTGCCATTCTTATAATTTTTATGTCGATTATATGGAGAAATCGTCTGTCCGGCGTTAGACGCACTCTTATAAAAAAGGCTTAAAAAGGAGGCAGACTAAATGGGATGGATAAAAGATATAACCAATCCTAAACTCAGGCAGTGGGAGGAATTTTACAGAAATAGATGGCAGCACGATAAAATAGTAAGAAGTACGCATGGGGTTAACTGTACCGGAGGCTGCTCATGGGGTGTTTATGTAAAAGACGGCGTGTTGTAACATGGGAGCTGCAGCAGACGGATTATCCTCAGTTTAGTAACGAACTTCCGCCGTATGAGCCGCGCGGATGCCAGCGCGGTATCTCTGCATCATGGTATGTTTATAGTCCTATAAGAGTAAAATATCCTTATATAAAAGGAGTGCTTTTAGATTTTTGGCAGGAAGCTGCAAAGACGCACGATAATCCGGTAGATGCATGGGCATCAATCGTTGAGGATGACAAAAAACGTTCAAGGTATCAGAAAGCAAGAGGCAAAGGCGGCTTCCGGCGTACCAAATGGGACGATGTAATTAAAATAGTTGCAGCCTCGTGCCTATATACAGCTAAAAAATGGGGGCCTGATCGTGTTTTCGGTTTTTCTCCGATTCCCGCTATGTCATTCTTTTCGTTTGCCGCCGGAACGCGATTTTCACAGCTTTTTGGAGGAGTTCATCTAAGTTTTTATGATTGGTACTGCGATCTTCCTCCTGCATTTCCTGAAATCTGGGGCGACCAGACCGATGTTGCAGAAAGCGCAGACTGGTATAACGGTAAATTTATCGTTGTTATGGGAACAAATCCCAATATGACGAGAACACCCGATGTCCATTTTCTATCCGAGGCACGGCACAACGGATCCAAACTTGTTGTTATATCTCCTGATTTCAGTCAGGTTTCAAAATATGCAGACTGGTGGATTCCTACGAAAGCCGGACAGGACACAGCCTTCTGGATGGCGGTCAATCATGTGATTCTGAAAGAGTTTTATGCGGATAGAACTGTTCCCTATTTTATGAGTTATATAAAACAATATACAGACATGCCGTTTCTCATAGAACTTGAGAAAGATCAGATAAGCGGCAGCTACAAAGCAGGACAAAATGTCAGAGCCAACAGAATTTCCCGCTATAACGATATTGAAAACGGGGATTGGAAGTTTTTAATCTATGATAAAAATAGCAATGAACCGCGTATGCCTAAAGGTACGGTTGGTTTCAGATGGGATAAAAAAGAAACCGGCAAATGGAATCTTAAACTTGAAGACGGACTTGATGACAGCACAATAGATCCTGTGATTAGTTTCAAAGAGGAACATGATGAGGTTATACCAATTTCCTTTAACGATTTTGCAGATAAAGGAGAATCGATCAGGAGTGTTCCGATAAAACGATTGAAAACAAAAGAGGGTTATATAACGGTTGCCACCGTATTTGACCTGATTATGGCTGAATTCGGCGTTTCCATGGGTTTCGGAGGAGATTATCCCTCCGGTTACGACGATACAAAACCTTATACGCCTGCATGGCAGGAAAAGATTACAGGAATTGGAAGGAAAACAGTCATACGGTTTGCCCGTGAATTTGCCGGGAACGCCGAACACACAAAAGGTAAATCAATGGTGATTATAGGTCCCGGAATAAATCATTGGTATCACAACGATCAGGGATACAGAGTCGTCGCTACTGCGTTACTGCTTACCGGATGCCCCGGCAATAACGGAGGAGGAATGAACCATTATGTAGGTCAGGAAAAACTTGCAACGGCTGCACCCTGGGGGGCTATCGCTTCAGCCGGAGATTGGATAAAACCTCCACGTTTTCAGCAGGCGCCGACATGGCATTATATGAATAGTGATCAGTGGCGATATGAGGGGGATTTTACAGAATATGCATCTGTACCTAAAAATGCCAAATGGGCAAAAGGACATGTTGCAGATCTTATAAATGATTCGGTTAAAATGGGCTGGATGCCGTCCTATCCGCAGTTTGACAAAAATCCTCTTGAAATTGTAAAAAATGCCAGAAAAGATGGAGCACAAAGCGACTCCGATGTTTCTAAGTATGTCATTGATCGACTTAAATCCGGAAAACTAAAATTTGCCATAGATTCTCCCGATTCGAAAGAGAACTGGCCGAGAGTCTGGATGATTTGGAGAGGCAATGCAATCGGCACAAGCGCCAAAGGACATGAATATTTTCTGCGTCATTATCTCGGAGCTTCAGATAACATAATTTCAAACGAGCGGGCAAAAGATAGCGTAAAAACGGTAAAGTTCAGTGAGCCTGCCCCACGGGGGAAAATGGATCTTGTGGTAGATATTAATTTCAGAATGGATACATCGGCTCTGTATTCCGATATCGTATTACCGACTGCGATGTGGTATGAGAAGAACGATCTTAATACCACCGACATGCACTCATATATTCACCCTCTTGGGCAAGCCGTCAAACCTTCATGGCAGTCAAAATCAGACTGGGATATCTTTAAGCTGCTCGCAAAAGAGGTTAGCAAACTGTCAAGATATGCCTTTAGCAAACCGATTGAGGATCTGGTAATGTCTCCGCTTATGCATGATAGTTCAGATGAAATCTCTCAGACTAAAGTAAAAAAATGGCATAAAGCGGAGTGTGAGGCAATTCCGGGCAAAACTATGCCGCATTTTAGTATAATCAAGAGGGACTATGCAAATCTGTATAATCGTTTCATATCATTGGGACGAAACGTACGTGATAAAGGCATTGGGGCTCACGGAGCGCACATACCTGTCAAAAAATTTTATGATAATCTGATGCAGAATCCGGTCGGAGGAACCGTCGATCCGAGACGTACAAGATGCGTTGAATGGAATGGAGAAAAATATCCAAGCCTTGAGGACACCATAGATGCCGCCAATATCACGCTTTATCTCGCCCCCGAAACCAACGGCGATGCCTGCTATGAGGGCTTTAAGTTTATGGAGAAAAAAACCGGAGTTAAACTTTCAGATCTTGCCAAACAGAGAGGAAGAAAGTTGAGCTTTCTTGAGCTTCAACAGCAGCCGCAGAGACTTTTGACCAGCCCATGCTGGTCTGGCAACAGTAATGACGGCAGAGCTTATTCAGCCTGGACACTCAATAAAGAACGGCTCATTCCGTGGCGCACATTGACCGGAAGACAACATATATATCTTGATCATCCATGGTTTATCGATTTTGGTGAGAATTTTCCCGTGTACAAACCTAAACTTGATTGGAAACCGATGGGGGACCTGCGAAACTCACCCGATGGAATTGGTGCCGAAAAATTTAACCTTATTACTCCCCATGGAAAATGGCATATTCATTCAACATACGGAGATACACTGAGAATGCTGACGCTGTCAAGAGGCATTGAACCATGTTGGATTAGCGAGAAGGATGCCGAAAAAATGGGAATAAAGGATAATGATTGGGTGGAGGTATACAATGATAACGGGGTTGTGGTTACAAGGGCTATTGTAAGCTCAAGAATTCCTTCCGGAACCTGCTGGATCTATCATGCGACCGAGCGCACCATTTCCGTGCCCAAATCTCCTTTGCGCGGCAATAAACGAGCCGGAATGAACAATAGCCTGACGAGAACACGACTGAATCCGGTTCTTCTTGCAGGAGGTTACGGTCAATTTACATATTCTATGAACTATTGGGGACCGACAGGAATAAATCGCGATTCGTTCGTTGTAATCAGAAAAATAGATAAAGTTACCTTTTAACGATACCGTCATCAAAGGAGGAATGATGAATATACGAACACAGATTTCAATGGTATTTCATCTTGATAAATGTATCGGCTGCCACACCTGCAGTATTGCCTGCAAAAATCTCTGGACTGACAGAAAAGGCGCTGAATATATGTGGTGGAACAATGTTGAGACAAAGCCCGGAACCGGCTATCCCACTAAATGGGAAGAACAGTCGGAATACAAAGGCGGCTGGGAAATAAAAGGTGATATGCTCAAGCCTAAGATGAACGGCAGGTGGAACAGACTGCTTAATATTTTCAGCAGTCCGCCGCTGCCGACGATTGACGACTATTATGAGCCGTGGACATACAGATACGAAGACCTTTTTAATGCACCTGAGGGAGATGACCAGCCGACAGCGAGACCGATATCATTAATTACAGGAGAATCGATAAATATTGAAGCAGGACCTAATTGGGATGACGACCTGAGCGGATCTACGATATATGCCAGAAACGACCCTAATCTTGAAAATCTGACCGAACTGGAAAGGGAGCAGCTCAACGAACTTGAGCGGCTGGTATTCTTTTATATTCCCAGAATGTGCAACCACTGCCTGAATCCTGCGTGTGTTGCCACCTGCCCATCGGGAGCAATATACAAACGCGGCGAAGACGGTATAGTCCTGATTGATCAGAAAAAGTGCCGCGGCTGGAGAATGTGCGTTTCAGGATGTCCGTATAAAAAAAGTTACTACAACTGGAATACCGGGAAATCCGAAAAATGCATTCTCTGCTTTCCAAGGCTTGAGACAGGCCAGGTTCCGGCGTGTATGCATTCCTGCGTAGGCCGCATCAGATATCTTGGAGTAATGCTTTATGATGCCGATAAGATTGAAAACTCCGCAAAGGTTTCGGATAATAAACTTGTTGATACCCAGCTTGATATGATTCTTGATCCTTTTGATGAAAAGGTGATAACTGCAGCGAAAACTCAGGGAATACACGATGAGGTCATTATTTCCGCTCAAAACTCTCCTACTTACAAATTTGTAAAACAGTGGAAAGTGGCTCTGCCGCTTCATCCTGAGTTCAGAACTTTGCCGATGCTTTTTTATGTGCCTCCGCTTTCTCCAATAATCGCAAAGATGGAAGGTGGGAAATTTGATGTGGTAAACGCCGATAGCACCGCTCAAACCGATCATTTGCGGCTTTTTCATTCACTAACAGATTCGCGTGTTCCTATAAAATACCTTGCTTCCCTTTTTTCTGCAGGTGACACAAGCAAGATTGATCATATTTATAAAAAACTTATTGCCGTACGCCTTTGTATGAGAAGTATTACGGTCGGCGATGTAGCACAGGATGATCTGAAAAAGACTTTTGAGATGGGCAATACTAATGCCGAAGAAGCCGTTATGATCTACAGATTAACATCACTGCCAAGCATAGATGAACGTTTTGTCATACCTCCGATGTATAGAGAGGAGGCGATCGAGAGTTTTGAGAATGTATATGATTATAAATCAAGTGCAGGATTTGGCTTTGTACAAAAAGCTGAAAGAA
This sequence comes from Campylobacterota bacterium, assembly GCA_013152955.1. Taxonomy (GTDB): domain Bacteria; phylum Campylobacterota_A; class Desulfurellia; order JAADFJ01; family JAADFJ01; genus JAADFJ01. Next base: position 11,713 of record JAADFJ010000096.1, on the reverse strand, counting down.
GACTATGAAACAATCTTCCATGTTTTTCAATAGGTGTCAAACACTTCAGGCATTTTCTGCCCTTATAGATTATCCTGAATCGAAAGAAGGTCTTGCCGATCAGTTAGAGGTATTATGCAATGATTCTGTTTCAAATGATAAGGATAGAATTGAACTATTAAAAAAGTGGTTGGATAGTCAGTCACTGGGATCTCTTCAGGAAGCATATACCGGTATTTTTGATATAAACTCTCTCTGCTCTCCGTATATAGGATACCATCTTTTTGGTGAGGATTACAAAAGAAGCCTGCTGCTTACAGGACTAAAGGAAAAATTCAGGCTTTTTGGATTTGACCGGCCCTATGACGAGATGCCCGACCATCTCTCTGTTGTTCTGAGATTTTTATCTACTTTGACTGATGAGGGCTTTTATGACGAACTTATAAATGAAGCATTGAAACCTTCTATAGGAAAAATGCTCTCTGAAATAAATCCTGATGAGATGGACAACGGCAAAAGCAGCAATGAAATGTCTGCCCGGAATTTTTACGCATCGATATTGGCTGCTTTGAAAAATTTTATAAAATTGGAGGCTGCAAATGACCAATAGTTTTTTATTTATTGCGTTTCCGTACCTATCGGTAACGATAGCAGTAATATTTACTGTTTATCGATTTACAGCCGACAGATACTCCTATTCGAGCTACTCATCGCAGTTTTTGGAAAACAAAGAGCTCTTCTGGGGTTCCGTACCGTGGCATTACGGAATTATTATTATTCTGCTGCTGCATATTTTTGCCATTATCATACCCGGTGCATATAGATGGCTGCTTGCAGGCAGCAGAATTGAGTTGTTCGAATCAATAGGACTCGGCTTGGCATTCCTTTCATTTGTCGGTCTTATTATACTGGCCGTGAGAAGACTATCCGACAGCAAGGTTACTGCGGTAAGTTTTGCAACCGACTGGCTGCTTCTGTTTCTTTTTCTGTTTCAGGTAGGAAGCGGAATTTATATTGCGCTCACATACAGATGGGGCAGCCTGTGGTATCTCAATACCATCGTCCCATGGATCTGGTCGCTTTTCAGTTTCACTCCGGACAGCAGCTATGTTGTTATTCTGCCTATGATCGTAAAGCTGCATATCCTGAACGCATTTTTCCTGATTGCTATTCTTCCTTTTACGCGATTGGTGCACATTATTTCTGCACCGATTCCATATTTATGGCGGCCTTATCAGATAGCAAGATGGTACAAATAAATTTTTCGGAGGAAACCGATGAGCGTTAATGATTTGATGAAAAAATATAAATTAAAAGGAAATCCTAAGTTAGGTCTTACCGCTGCAACCTGGGGATTTTTTATAGGTTTTGCTGCCGTTGCTCTGTATGGACCTGCAGCAAAGGAGTTCAAAACAATAATGCATCTAACAGGCCTACAAGTCGGATTGCTTGTTGCCGCTCCAATGCTTACCGGCTCTCTGATGAGAATTCCGTTCGGCGCATGGGTGGATAAGGCAGGCGGAAAAAAACCGCTTTCTATACTTCTTGCGCTGGGAATAATCGGTATGATTGGATTATCTGTAGTTCTTTTTGCGCTTTATCCCAACCATCTTAACGCAAGCGATTATCCTCTCATTCTTTTCTTCGGTTTTTTGAGCGGTTGCGGTATAGCGACATTTTCCGTCGGAATACCTCAAACCTCTTATTGGTATCCGCAATCAAAGCAGGGCATCGCTCTCGGATTATACGGGGGATTAGGCAACACAGCTCCCGGAATCTTTACGATACTTCTGTCGTTTGTTCTTCCGATTGCAGGCCTTGCAAACTCTTATTTTATCTGGCTGATATTGCTTGCTGCCGGAACATTAATCTATCTGTATATCGCCCATGATGCCTATTTCTTCCAGCTTGTGCATAAAACAGGGAGAGAAAAGGCAATCAAGATTTCAAAAGAGCTTGGTCAGGAGTTGATGCCAAGCGGAAAGGTATTGGAATCGTTAAAAATATCTGCAGGCAAATGGCGCACATGGGCTCTTGTAACACTCTATTTTACCTCATTCGGAGGATTTTTAGCACTTACCGCATGGTTCCCGACATACTGGAGAATATTTCATGGATTCGATATAGAAATGGGAGGCCTTCTCGGAGGTGTAGGTTTTTCTCTCCTTGCATCCTTTATAAGGATATACGGCGGGAATCTCAGCGATAAACTCGGTGGAGAGAAAGTTGCAATAGGAAGCTTCTCTCTCGTTTTAATAGGGGCACTGTTTTTGACAATCTCAACCGCATTTGTACCTGATTTAATTGGAGAGCTTTTTATCGGTGCAGGAATGGGAATGGGTAATGCCGCAGTATTCAAACTTGTTCCCAGATATGTACCTGAATCCGTAGGAGGTGCTTCCGGATGGGTTGGAGGCCTTGGAGCATTCGGCGGATTTGCCGTACCTCCGATTCTCGGTATTTTCGTTGACAGAATGGGACTGCTTGGATACGCAAGGGGATTCATAGTGTATATAGTGCTTGCTTTAATCTGCATAGCCGTAGCATATTTGTTAAAAGGTTCACGAAAAAAATAGGAATTGCATAGATGATATACAAAAAGATTATTGATCAGGCTCCGATTGCCGTAATTTATCTGGGAAGAAACGGAAAGATCATAGTTTGGAACAAAAAAGCATCGGAACTGCTTGGATATTCATCTGAAGATGCTATTGGGCAATCAATTGATCTAATTATTCCGGAGCGATTTCGCGCTGCTCATAATGCCGGCTATACCAATGCCATTGCAAAAGGAAAAAGCAAATTGGAGGGAAACAGTCCCATGAAAGCAAAGGCCGTGCCGCTGATATGTTGAAGCAGGTAAATGACACTCGCCGACCAATTATCATTACACAAAATGGTAAACCGAAAGCAGTACTTCAAGATCCTGAAAGTTATGAAAACATGCGCAATACGATTGGTATACTAAAACTTATATCTTTAGGCGAGGAGGATATTCGCAACGAAAAATCTAAAACACAAACTGAACTATTTTCAGATCTGGATAAATTAATAGATTTGTGAAAGTCGCGTTATAGTTTCATAACACATATACTTGCACAAGTGACTGGTTTAAGGTATATTTAAAAGTTATTGGGGGCATAACAGTTCAAAAACAACAGAGAGATATATACACATGTATCTAAAAAAGCGATTAATAAAATAAAGAATTCAATGGATGATTTTTTTGAGTAAAAGGAGCTAATAAATGATAAAAGAAAAATATAAACAATTGTGTTTGCACCACCGATTTGGCGGTGTATGTGTAATAGATATACACATACGTTGTAGCTCATTTAAAGAAGCAATTTAGCTCATTTTGATTGCTTTTATGAGCCGAATGGATTATCTTTGTAAGCTAAAAAGATTAAAATGAATATTGAAAAACAAATATTATACTTTTTAAAAAACAGTCCTGAAAGCTCTTCTAATGAGATTTTGCAAAGCATTGAAGAAAAGAAAAGTATTGCGACCATAAAAAGAGTTTTATCGAAGCTAGTTTCTGAAAATTTAATATTATCCACAGGAAAAGGGAAATCTACCAAGTATAAACTTTCACCTTTCTATAAACTATTTGAACAGGTAGATATCGAACAGTATTATAAAAAAGAGATTGACGAAAGAATAATAATTGATAATTTTAATTTTTCATTACTAACAGAAATACTGCCAAATGTAAATTTGTTTACAAAAAATGAGTTAAATAAATTAACATTGCTACAAAACGATTTTACTAAAAATATTTCAGAATTAAGTGAATTTCAATATAAAAAGGAATTAGAGCGATTAGCAATTGATTTGAGTTGGAAATCTTCACAAATTGAAGGAAATACATACTCTTTGCTTGAAACAGAAAAATTATTGAAGGAAAAAGAAACTGCATCGGGAAAAACAAAAGAAGAAGCCGTAATGTTATTAAACCATAAAGATGCGATTGACTTTATAGTTGATAACTCAGACTATCTCTATCCTTTGACTGTTTCCAAAATAGAAGATATTCATAGTATTTTAACAAAAGAACTTGCAGTTGATAGAAATATAAGAAAAAGACGAGTAGGAATATCCGGAACAAATTATCGACCGCTTGATAATGAATTTCAAATAAAAGAAGCATTATCGGGAATGTGTGATTTGATAAACAAAAAAGAGAATGTATTTGAGAAAGCATTATTGGCGTTGGTATTGATTTCATACATTCAACCATTTGTTGACGGAAATAAACGAACAGCAAGAATAGTAAGTAATTCAATATTGATAAATCACAAACATTGTCCGATTTCATTCAGAACGGTTGATAGTGTGGATTATAAAAAGGCAATGTTACTATTTTATGAACAAAATAATGTAATGGTTTTTAAACAAATTTTTATCGAACAATTTGAATTTGCAGTGAAAACATATTTTTAGAAAAAAAGAAATAAAAACGAGCTACAACATTGTGTATAAGCAATGGCTGGTAAAGTGCTAAATATGAACATTGCGGCAATAAATAAAGTTAGCAGTAAACTGAAAGTGTGGTGTTTCAAAACGCCCAACGCCTCATATACTGCCCATTGTGTGTCATACATATTAATTGGCATGTAAAAAGAAATCATGGATAAATTACAAAAATATATTGACCAAATAATGAATGAGCAGAATAGTCGAGGACTTCCTGATTTTGAAGGTTATTCGCCAAATGAAATGCAATACATTCTTTACAACACATTTGATGAAAATAGCCCAATACAATTATCAAAATTATCTGAATCAGATTATAACAAAATCCCACTTTTGAATCAAATAAAATATCTTTTGCGACTTATTAAAGAAAAAGGAGAATTAAAACTTACAACCAAAGGATATTTGCCGACAAAAGTTATTTCTGAGATATATAATCAAGAATTTATTAAAGATGAAATGATTGAAGAGAGAATATCGAAACTACATAAGGAAACAGACGCAATGTCAATAAATTTAACAAGAATATTATCGGGATTATCAGGAGTTGTAAAAAAACGAAATAAAAAATTAAGCTTGACCAAAAAGGGAGAAATAGAATTTAATGACAATCATAGACTATTGAAAAATATATTTACAACTTTTGGAACAAAATTTAATTGGGCTTATTACGATGGATATGGGAAAAATCAAATAGGTCAACTTGGGTTTGGTTTTTCTTTAATTCTCATAAAAAAATATGGTTCTAAAAAACGACTTGATTCTTTTTATTCGAATAAATACTTTTCCGCTTTCCCAATGTTGATTGAGCAAGTAACACCTTCACGATTTGAGGTGAACATAATACAGGCTTCAAAATGTTATTCTTTACGAACTTTTGATAGATTTTTAGATTACTTCGGATTAATACAAATTGACACAGAAAGAAAATAGGATTCGGGCAAATATATTATAAAGACAAAATTATTTGACAAATTAATAAAAGTACGACCACACAACAATGTATATAAGGCATTGGGCAGTAAATAGTTAAATTGAAAGATGTATGAATATAAACAAACGGCATAGTAAAATGAAAGTTAGGTGCAATAAAACGCCCAACGCCTCATATACTGAACCGTTGTGGACAACATAAAGAAGACGCAGTATGACACGAAATGAAGCAGAAATAAAACTTAAAGAAATCTTTGGATTTGACAAATTTTATGATGAACAATGGGAAACTATTGAAATGCTTTTGCGCGGGGAAAGAATGTTATTAATTGAAAAAACCGGATATGGAAAATCTCTTTGTTTTCAGTTTCCGGCCACTCAATTTGATGGAATAACCGTAATATTTTCCCCATTAATAGCATTAATGCGAGACCAGGTCAACAGTCTAAATGAAAAAGGAATTTCTGCAAAATATATTAATTCCGAACAATCACATGAGGAAAATTTGTAGGTAATTCAAGATGCAATAAATGGTAAAATAAAAATTCTGTACGTTGCTCCTGAAAGACAGGAAAATCAGGAATGGATTGAAGCAACAAGAAAAATGAATTTGTCGATGATTGTAATTGACGAAGCACACACAATATCAGTTTGGGGGCATGATTTTCGTCCTGCTTTTAGACGAATTATAAACTTAGTCCAATTACTTCCGAAAGAACTACCGATTTTAGCCACTACGGCAACTGCAACCAAAAGAGTACAAACTGATATTGAACAACAAATCTCGGGCAATTTAACTACAATAAGAGGCAATCTGCTTCGGGAAAATTTCAACCTGTTTGTAATTGAAACAAAATCTGAAGACGAAAAACTGTTATGGCTTGTAGAAAACATAAATAAACTTCCCGGCACAGGTTTGCTTTACACGGGGACACGCGTAAACACTGAAATATATGCCGGATGGTTTGATTTTGTCGGTATCAATGCCGCCGGCTACAATGCCGGGTTAGATAGTGATACAAGAAAAGAGATTGAAAAAGGTTTGATGAGTAACCAATGGAAATGTGTTGTCTCTACAAATGCTCTCGGAATGGGCATTGATAAACCGGACATCCGATTCATAATTCATACTCAAATACCGGCTTCTCCAATTCACTATTATCAGGAAATTGGAAGAGCGGGGAGAGATGGACAAAAAACTTACATTATCCTGTTTTACAATTCAAATAAAGACGCTGATGGCATTTCCGAAGACTATAAGCTGCCTAAAGCATTTATTGATGGTGGCAGACCAAGTATAAAAAAATATCAAAAAGTAATTAATGTCATCAAGCAAGAACAACTTGGTGAAAGGGAATTAATAAAAAAGACAAATATGAAGCAGACTCAAATCCGTGTAATTAAAGCCGATTTGATAGATCAAGGTATAATTAAAGAAGTAATATTTGGTAAATCAAAAATATATGAATATCAGTATAATGCACCTGAATTGAACATAGCTAAATTTGATGAATTGAGAAATGCGAAACTTAAAGATCTGGATTCGATGTTGAAGTATGTTTATACTTCAGAACCCCGAATGAAATTTCTATGTAAATATCTTGGTGATAAACTTCCAAATAAGTTTGAAAATTGTGATAACACGAAATACAAAAAACGGACAGTAAAACCTCAGCAATCTACAATAGAGAAACTAAAAGAGTTCAGAGAAACTTGTTTCCCGGTTCTTCATGTTGCTCCAATGTTAAGTAAAAAGTTTAATGAAAATACCGATTTTTCTGTAAAAATTCCAGATGGAGAATTTGTAGAGATTTACAAAAATCATTCTTTGATTGAAAAAATCCCATTAGAAAACAAAATCCTTTCTCTGGGCAGCATAGATGATTCGGAAAAAGCGTTTATTAAAAATTTAATTTCACTATACATTAAAAAGAAAGATAAACTTAAGAATGGCGTTGCTTCATCATATTATGGTGTTTCAAATGTTAGCAGCGCTTTGCATCGTTGTAAGTATGAAAACGGCGGCGACTTTCCCGATTTCTTACTAAAACTGACCTTGAAAGCCTTCGGAAAACTTTTGGAAATAAACATTTTGATTTAATTGTTTATGTTCCGCCAACATGTTCCGGTGACTTAGTGAAAAATTTTGCCGAGAAGATTTCGTATGCTCTTAAAGTCCCAATTAGTCATAAACTTGTAAAACAACATGAGACACAACCTCAAAAAGTTTTCCAAAATGGATATTTAAAAAGGGAAAATGTCTCGGGTGCGTTTAATTACACGAAACCGGACGAAATATATAATAAGAACATTCTGCTTGTAGATGACATATTTGACAGTGGTGCAACTATTAAGGAGACAGGAAAACTTTTGACCAATTTTGGCGCTAAACTAATTGTTCCATTAGTTATTGCAAGGACTGTTGGGGGAGATATTTAATTATGAATAACGTGAAGCAGGAATACGCCTACTGGATGGTGCTGGCCCATCTCCATCTCCCAAAGATGAAAACAGCAAGGAAAAATAAGCTGATAGTAAAATGTTTTGAAGAAAAACTAAGCATAGTTGATTTTTTTCATTGTGCGATATCTGACTGGAATGAATTGTTCTTATTAAATGAAAATGAAATTAAATTACTTAATGATGCAAAAAAAGAACTTCCAAATTATTCGTTTCTCGTTGAAGATTTGCTGGAACAGGGATATGATATTATTCCAATAACATCTCCTGACTATTCTCCAATAATGAAAAATAACTTAAAACGAGCATATTCTCCACCCTTGATTTATACTAAAGGGAATAAGCGAATAATGAAAGAAAACTCAATTGCGATTGTGGGGTCACGAAAAGCCGAAGATATTTCTTTGAGATTTACTGATAATGTCGCCAAAGCTGCAAGCAAAGACTATAAAGTGGTTGTAAGCGGGTTTGCTAAAGGGGTGGACAAACAAGCATTAGATTCGGCAATTAAATATAAAGGGCAAAGTATAATTGTTTTACCGCAAGGCATTACTACATTTAAATCCGGATTTAGAAAGTATTACAAACAAATTGTTGATGGCGATGTCCTCGTCCTCAGTACATTTTTTCCAAGGGCTCCCTGGAGTGTGCAACTTGCAATGGCTCGCAATCCTATCATTTACGGTCTATCCAAAGAAATTTATGTTGCGGAATCAAGTGAAAAAGGAGGCACCTGGTCGGGTGTTATTGACGGTTTAAGAAAAGGAAGAACTGTTTTTGTTCGAATACCTTTGAGTTCAGAAAAAAATGCTAATAATTTATTGATTCAAAAAGGGGCGATTCCTGTTGACAGTCAGGGAAATAAGATTGAAAATTATTCAATATCGAAAATAAAAGAATCTGTTGTTAATGAATCATCACCTACATATAATGATATTGATTTAAGGATTATAAAATTGTTATCCTTTGGTACGTTTACTTCTGAAGAAATAATCGAAAGATTAAAAATCGATTGGACTTCAGGAAAACTAACAAATTATCTTAAACAAAATCAAAGTGTTAAGGTATTGAATAAAGAATCACCGATAAAATTTACTATTAAAAGAAAAGAGGATTTACAACAATCATTATTATGATAATGAAAAATAAAGCGGCTAATAAAGAATATAGGGGATTTGGCAGAAATGAAACCACTGTGAGACCACTGCACAGTAAACAAATTCACAGCTTTTTATTGTACAACGGTTTCATTATCTGAACGGAAAAAAGATCGGAACCAGGAATATCACTATTATGCTGTAAACAATGCTGACAGGTATGCCTATTTTTATAAAATCCGATATTTTGTAGCCCCCGGCAGAGGCTACCATAAGATTTGTCTGATATCCGTGAGGAAATATAAAGCTCCCGCTTGCCGCATAAATAACGGCGAAGATAAACGGATATGGATTTGCTCCATAAAGATTTGCGGTCTGAAGAGCTATAGGAAATGCCAAGGCAGCGGCGGCATTATTTGTTATTAGTTCGGTTAAAAGAAGTGTAAAAAGATAGACTCCTACAAATCCTCCCATCACTCCCCATTCTGAAAAAACCGGCTGCATGAATCGCGCCGCCATTTGAGCAACTCCAAAATTGACCATAACATCGGAAATACCCAGCGCAGATCCGATAATAATAATCAGTTCAAGGGGTATATTTCGTTTAATTTCTTCAAAGGTTATAAATTTCAGCAATATAAATACAGTTAAAACTATTAATAATCCCTTTATGAGAGGAATCAGATTTAAAGCTGCAGAGATTATTGCCGCAAAAAAGAGAGAAAGGGCAATATAGCTCTTCTTTCTGTTCAAAATCTTACTATTATCAGTATCAGATATTATATAAAAGTTTTTTTTCAGGTTTTGTCTTTTTGAAGATTCAGCATCTGCGGAAATCAAAAAACTGTCTCCCTTTTTTATTTTTATTTTGCCGATAGTTCCGGATATTGTTTCAGTGCCTCTTTTGAACGCCACCATAGAAGCATCAAAAGCTGTTTCAAAGTCTACATTCTCTATGGCTTTGCCGATCAGATCCGAAAACCTGGATACTACAACCTCTGCTATGGCACTATTGGACAAGTATCTATTTTTTTTGCCAAAGATCGTTATGCCGTCAATAAAGCTGAATGACGCAAGATTATCTTTATTGCATGAAAATATAATAATATCTCCAGCTTTTATAGTTTCATTGTTCCCGGGCATATCGTGCCTCTTTCCATCCCTGATTACGGCTTCTACGGAAATTCCGTTTAAATTTTTCAATCCATTTTTTTCTATTGAATTTCCTATAAGCTTTGATCCGGATAAAACGGAGGCTTCGACAAGATAACTGAGTGCAGAGCTGTCTCTTTTGGCAAGCAGTTTGTCAGAAAATATAATAAGCAGTAATATGCCGGCAATCGACAGTGGAATACCCACATAAGCAAAATCAAAAAGCCCGATCGGCTTGAGACCGGCACTTCTTACAAAACCATTGACTATAAGATTGGTGGATGTTCCGATAAGCGTCATAGTTCCGCCGAATATGGCAGAATAGGAAAGCGGAATCAGCAGCTTAGAGGGCGGATGGAATCTGTTCTTTTTGACCGGAGCAATCATAGCGGCAACAACAGCAGTGTTATTCAAAAAAGCCGACATAAGACTTACAACGGCAGTCAGATTGAAAATACTTTTTTTGAGCGGCTTTTTTATCAGCAGATCCGATAATCCGTTCATCATCACCGTTCTCTGCACGACTACGGAAACTATAATAAGCAAGACAAGTTTTATCAGTGATGTATTGACAAAGTTAACCAGCATAGTTTTGGTGTCTATCAAGCCAAACAGATAATAGATTAAAAGTAGTCCTCCAAAAAGAATGTATGTTCGGGAACTATTTCTTACCAGCAATATCACAAAGGTGACCAAAGTCAGTATTATAAAAATTTCAATCATTTGATTTTCCTATTCATTGCTCCATCTGATCATTAACAGCACATCTATTGATCCATAAATGATCCTCTTGAACCTCAAATCAGCCTCCTCTGTGTTTCAAAATACGACAATAATCTTCTGAATTGTCTACAGTTTACGTCTTGATGGGATGAAACTTACGACGAGTTATTCAGTCTGAATTTTGTCCGTCCGATATCTTTTGTACCCCACTCAGGATAATATCTTCTGATATAAGCATTTAGATCAAGCTCTGCTTGAGTATAACATCTTTTTTTATCATTGGATTTATGTCTGGAAAGCGGTCTGCTTAGTATCATTCCGGCACCAACTGTATTATTCGTAGTTTTATCTATAAGTATAAAACTGCCTGTGTGTCTATTTTGACTATACCTGTCAAAAGCAATTTCAGCAGATAGCACTATTCTGCAGACAGCTATCTCATTTAATCTAAGTTTATCCGCTTTCTCTTTTTCAAGCGTATTGACATTAACCTTATAATATATTTCATCGATATAATCCGGTTAAAAAGGTTGCGGCTCTTTTTATGTCATATATTTTGTTGGGCTCTAACGGTTCCTCGTTCATCCATACAACATAGGCATCAAAACAGTCGCTGACATCAGGCACATTTTCAGTTCTCACGATCATATCTCCACGACTGATGTCAACTTCATCTTCTGTTGTCAGCGTCACAGCCATTGGAGCAAAAGCTTCATGGATTACCGCAGTCGGCTTCCCTTGCGGATTGCAGCCTGTCGGCGGTATGATTGATTTGACTTTTGTTTTTGTTCTTGAGGGCAAAACTGTTATTTCATCACCCTTCTTTATCGTTCCCGATACAATTGTGCCGCAGTATCCTCTGAACTCCGCATTCGGTCTGTTTACATATT
>JAADFJ010000095.1 GCA_013152955.1 Campylobacterota bacterium | reverse complement strand
TAACTGTTACACTTTTTTTTACATCTTCAATAATCCTGCTAACTTCCCCCGGAAGTCTTCCGCCGTTTGTTTCGCACAACACAATTGTGTCGGCTCCGGCGTCTTGTGCCGCTTTAATGGTTTTTATGGCATATTCTTTGTTTGCGATATAGCCGTCAAAAAAATGTTCAGCATCATATATGACCCTATCTGTGTAATTCAGAATATATCTTATCGATTCATAGATCAGTTCCAAATTTTTATCAAGTTCAATTTTTAGAGCATTTGTTTAGAGCATTTGTAACATGAAGATCCCACGATTTTCCAAAGATTGTTACAATAGGCGTCTCGGATCTTATAAGTTTTCCAAAAATTATATCGGTTTGAGGGCTCATGCTCGCCCTGTATGTACTTCCAAACGCAGATATTTTAGCATGGTTCAATTTCAAAGTACTCACATCTCTAAAGTATGTCTCATCTTTAGGATTTGAACCGGGCCATCCTCCTTCGATTATATCTATCCCAAGTTCATCAAGCAGCTCTGTAATTTTAAATTTATCTTCAACCAGACATGTAACATCTTCCGACTGTGTGCCGTCTCTTAATGTTGTGTCGTAAATTTCAATCATCATCCCCCCATAAATTTGTTATGAAGAGCTCTTAGTGCGAGTTCAAAATAACGCTCTTCAATCAAACAGGAAATTTTTATTTCACTTGTAGTAATGACGGCTATGTTTATACCTTCCTGCGATAACACTTCAAACATATCCGATGCAACTCCGTAATGATTTCTCATACCGACACCAACAACAGAAACTTTCGCAACGTCTTTATCGGTTTTTATTGCTTTCACGTTTAGTTCGTTACATACGGGTTCTATAACCTGCTTTGCCGCAATAATCTCATCGGCAGGAACCGTAAATGATATATCTGTCATACCTTTGTCGCTAACATTCTGCACAATCATATCAACAATAATTTTTTTCTCCGAAAGCCTTTTAAATATGGCCGCCGCAATGCCAAGTTTATCGGGAACCTCAAGAATCGTAATCTTTGCCTGATTTTTATCACCGGTAACTCCCGAAACTGCACGATTTTCCATTTTGCCCTCCTTAGTAATAATTGTTCCCGGAAGAGTCGGCTCAAATGTAGATTTCACAACAATAATAACATTATAACGCTCTGCCATTTCAACTGAACGTATCTGAAGAACTTTGGCCCCAAGACTGGCAAGCTCCATCATCTCATCATAGCTTATATTTTTTATAATTGATGCTTTTTTAACAATTCTCGGATCAGCGGTATACACTCCGGCTACATCCGTATATATAATGCATCTGTCAGCCCGAAGAGCTGCAGCGAGAGCTACCGCGGAGGTATCCGACCCCCCTCTTCCCAAAGTTGTAACATCGCCGTTTTCATCAATGCCTTGAAAACCTGCCACTACGGCAACTTTGCCCTCTTGCAAATTCTTCCGTATTTTATCTGTTTTTATGGATCTGATACGTGCCCTGGTATGTGCATCATCGGTCTGCATTCCTACCTGTCGGCCGGTCATAGAGACTGCCCTGCATCCAATTGAGTCAAGAGCAATTGCCAAAAGTGAAGAAGAGATCCTTTCACCTGATGACAGCAGAAGATCGGTTTCCCGTTCATCTGGAATTTCAGTAAAAAATTTTGCCATGTTCAAAAGTTCATCGGTTTTGCCCTGCATGGCCGAAACCACAACCACAAGATTGTCTATCTCTCTCTTTTTTTCTTTTATTAACTCGGCAACATGCTGAATTCTTTCCAAGCTACCTACGGATGATCCTCCAAATTTGAAAACCTCAGTTGCCATTATCCCCTCTTAAATAAAATTTCTCTTCTTCCATGAAGATCAGGTGCGCTAATGATACCATCTTTTTCCATCTGTTCAATATACCTTGCCGATTTATTATATCCTATTCTGAGCTTTCTTTGAAGGTACGAGATGGATGTTTTTTTGTCGTTCAATACTATATCTATAGCTTTTTGATAATTATCATCATTATCGTCCGTTTGATAATTCAAAAACTCATCGCCGTTGTCATCATCAATCTGATCATCATCAAGAATTCTCAACAACGATTCATCATAATACGGCTCACCGTTTTTTCTCAAAAATTCAGTTACTTTAGATGTTTCATATTCCGATATATATGCCCCATGAACACGCTGAGGAACACTTGTTCCCGGGGCCAAAAACAGCATATCTCCCTTGCCGAGCAGTTTTTCCGACCCTGATGTATCAATAATAGTTCTTGAATCAATCTTTGATGCCACCTTAAAGGCAATACGTGCGGAGAAATTAGCCTTTATCAAACCGGTCAAAACATCCACCGAGGGTCGCTGAGTTGCAACGAGAAGATGTATTCCCGATGCTCTTGCCATCTGAGCAAGACGCGCTATTGCCATTTCTACCTTTTTTACCGAAACCATCATCAGATCCGCCAACTCATCAATTACCACTACAAGAAGAGGCAGCTTTTCATCATCGGCAACAATTTTGTTATAGTTTGCTATGTTCTTTACACCTTTTTTCCCCATAAGAGCATATCGATACTCCATTTTTCTCACCATGCCCGCCAATGCCACCTGAGCTCTGTTTGGGTCCGTTATGACTGGAATAAGCATATGAGGTATTCCATCATAAACCGACAGCTCCAGAACTTTCGGATCAATCATCAAAAACTTTACCTCATCAGGTGTTGCTTTGTAGAGTATGCTTGTTATTATCGCATTTAATCCGACGCTTTTACCGGATCCTGTTGAACCTGCAATAAGCAGATGGGGCATTTTCGATAAATCGGCAACGATAGGATATCCTTCGGTATCTTTACCTAAAGCCATTGTTAAAGGCGAATCGGAATTTCTAAACTCCGAGGAGTCTATGACATCGGACAAGTGGACTATCTCTCTTCTTTCATTGGATACCTCAATTCCTATCACACCTTTGCCCGGAATAGGCGCAACAATTCGCACCGAAAGTGCTTCCATTGCCATTGCGAGGTCATCGGCAAGATTAATAATCTTGCTTATTTTGACAGTTGATGCCGGCTGATATTCAAACATTGTTATCACCGGACCCGGATGTATGCTTGTTACTTTGCCGTCAATACCGAAACGCTTAAGTTTATCAGTAAGAATATCTGCCTTTTGTCTTAAATCGTTTTTGTCAACAATGGCATTTGCACCATTCCTGTTAAGAAAGTTACTATCAGGGAAAAGATAATTTTTGTCAATCTGAACACTTTTGTTTTTATCAATTTCGTCAGAATTATTCTTTTCGACCGGTAGAATCTGTTGATCCGTTTCTTCTGTTTTATTCACAATTTCATATGAATCATCACGAGGTTTTTCGGAAACATGAGCGGTTTCTCTTATAATCGGTTTACTTTTTTCTTCTGCAGAGGCCTCTGCCTGAGGGCGACTGTCTGATTCAGTTTCACTATTTCCAATTTCTTTTCTTATGATAACACCTTGAACAGTTTTAGCAATCTTGATTATATCAACAGTAATCCGGTTAAATGAAGTAGAATAACGAAATTGATAAAAACAAAAAATAGAAAATACACCGGCAAATATTTTGGTGGGATAATCGCCTATTATTGACACCAGTTTTAAACTTATAAAATTTCCTATGAAACCCGACGGGAAAAATCGATGCGCAATCAGGTAACTGTTGTCATGTTGAGACCAAAATAAAATCGGCAAAAACAATATACCGAGAATGCCCCATAACAGATGAGGCTGAAATTTGCCGTCTATTTTCCAGTCAACAGTTGACACAAACAGTATAAGCGGAAAAATAATCGCAGCGTAACCTATGGCGCCAAAACTTATAAATGCGATCAGTCTGCCTGCAGCACCCGTTATATTTAAAGTCGGGCCTATATAATCAATGAGTGCAATCTGATAAAAAAGAATAACAAACAGTGTTATAATAAATAAGGCGTCTCTTACTGTTTTCACTTGCGAAATATAACTGTTTCAACGAAGGGGCTAAACCCTGTCTTTTTTGATATAAATTTTGAAATATCTCTGTTAACTTTCATTAAAATGGAATTATATTCGTTGTTCTCTTCAAGAAGCTTCAAATATTTATTAGTGGCTCTGGATTCTATGCTGTTTTTGATTGCTTTGAATGAATCTTCCGTTAAAAATCCTATAGATCTGCTGAAGGCAGACAAGGCATCCGCTCTGCTATTCGCGCGAATTGTAATAAAAACAATGCCGTTTGCGGCAAGTTTATTTCTCTGCTTAATAATATTGATATCAACCGAAGCGGCATTTCTCTCTTTTATAAAAATCTTTCCGGTTGTAATTTTTCCGGTAATCTTTGCTTCACCTTTTGCATTAAGTGTTACCACGTCCCCATTGCCTGCCATGATAATATTTTTTTCATCAATACCCATCTGTTTTGCCAGCTCAGCCAATCTTGCTCTCATTCTGTATTCCCCATGAACAGGGAATAGATTTTTAGGTTTTGTCAGGCTCATTATCATTTTTAACTCATCGGATGAACCATGTCCGGAAACATGAACAAAGGCATTCTCTTCATAAACAACATCTACGCCTTTTTCATAGAGCATATTGACAACGGCCGAGACCGATCTCTCATTGCCGGGTATTGCATTTGACGAAATTATTACGGTATCTCCATGTTTGGCCTTGATCGTTTTATGCTCATCATTGACAATTCGCGAAAGAACACTCATCGGTTCGCCCTGGGAGCCGGTTGTAATAATCGCAATACTATTATCATTGACTGCATTGATTGATTTAACATCTATAAGACTTGCTTTGGGAATATTCAGATATCCCAGCTCTTCCGCAATCTCACAATTCTTGACCATGCTTTTTCCCGTAATGCATATTTTTCTTCCATTCTTTATTGCAACATCAACTACCTGCTGAATTCTGTTGATATTTGAGGCAAAAGTCACGACCAGAATACGTCCTGTAATTTTCGGAAAAATATTTTCAAACGCTTCTCCCACAAGCTTCTCAGAAGGGGTATGCCCCGATCTCAGAGAATTTGTAGAATCCGAAAGCAAAATATCAACTCCCTCTGCCCCGTAAGCAGAGAATCGATCAAAATCCGTTTTTTCTCCGACCGGTGTCATATCGATCTTAAAATCCCCTGTTATTATAGCCGTCCCGGCAGGGGTTTTAATTCCGTAAGAAACGGCATCTATGATGCTATGAGTTACCCTAATCGGTTCTATAAGAAATTTTCCTATTTTAACCTTCTCTCTGGGTTTTATTGTAATTAATTTAGGATGTGCGAGAGCCTTAAACTCCTGAAGTTTTTTTGCTATCAGACCAATTGTAAGACCTGTTCCGTAAACCGGAACATTAATATTCTGCAATATATAAGGTATTGCTCCGGTATGATCTTCATGTCCATGGGTTACAAATATCGCCTTTATCTTCTGAGCATTTTTTGTGAGATAACTTAGATCCGGTATAACATAGTCAACTCCATGCATATTATCTCCGGGAAACATCAGTCCCGCATCAACAACAATCATCACTCCGGCATACTCCAAAACCGTGCAGTTTAACCCTATTTCCGATAAACCTCCGAGAGGAACAATGTTTAATTCTCCTTTTTTAAATAGACTCAACTTTGTCTTTTTTCTTGTCATATATACTCCATAATTTGTATAATTTTAAAAAACCATTTTGATCAATCTGGTGTGCCCGCTTTGCAGCAAAATCACCCAGAAATCCGTCCTTTATTGAAAGGTTGTTTGCAACCATTTTTTTTGGATGTTTCCAGCATATTTTTAAGAACCGCAAATATCTCTCTTTATCTATCTTTGAATAGCAGAGCTTTCTTTTCGGATAGATGGCTATTATCTCCGAATCGACTTTCGGGACAGGTATAAATTGATATCTTTCTACACTCATCAATCTTTGACAATCGGCATAGAATGCAAGCCACCACCCTAAAAAACTTCTGTCTTTTTTATCATTCAGATACTTTTGAGCAACCTCTTTTTGAAGACATACAATCATCATATTCACTCTGCCGCACTCTATGAATCTTTTTATTATATGTTTCGCACTCGCATAAGGCAGATTAGCTACAACCTTAAAGTTATCCGGAAATATGCTCAAATCGATATTAAAAAAATCATCTATTATCACTGCGGCAGATGTTCCCAAAAGTCTCTTTTTTAATATTGTCTCAAGAGATCTGTCAATTTCCACCGCAATTAACTTAGCTTTAGCAGACAGACGCGCAGAAAGTCTGCCATCTCCTGCTCCAACTTCTACAACCGTATCGTTTTTAGAGAGATTCGCCGCATCAGTTATGAAGTCGAGAATTTTTTCAGATGAAAGAAAGTTCTGAGAGTATCTCTTTTTTGGCCTAACTGCTTCCATCACACATTAATTCAGCCATATTAAGGGCGGCATAAAAACTTTTAGTATCACTCTTGTACAATCCTGCTATATCAAAAGCAGTCCCATGATCAACAGATGTTCTAATAAAGGACAACCCGAGAGTAACGTTAACTCCATCAGAAAAATGAAGCATCTTAAATGGTATTAATCCCTGGTCATGATACATGGCTACGAATCCGTCATATTTTTTTCGTTTTTCCTCAGAAAATGCAGTATCGGGAGAAAATGCCCCATCACAATATTTCAATGATCTTACGACCGGCTGAATTATTAGTTTATCGCACATTCCAATTACTCCTCCATCGCCCGCATGAGGATTTACACCGAGAACGGCAATTTTCGGATCACTTTTTCCAAAGTAACGCTGCAGTGCGTCGTAAAGCGTTTTTATGGTATAGACAAGGCGCTCTTTTGTTATATTAGACACGACATCACTCAATTTAATATGGTCGGTAACAAGACTTACCTTGAGATCGGAAGATGCCATAGTCATAACAGTCTGTCTTCCTGTCAGTTTAGAAAAAAAGTCGGTATGGCCTTTGTATTTAAATCCGGCCATATTTATCGCCTGCTTGTTAATCGGAAGCGTAACAATCGCGTCAGCCCTTCCATTCAACACCATTTCTGCCGCTCTCTGCACATATTTGAAACTCATCAAACCGCTCAATTTTGAGAGCTTACCGATCTCTACAATAAAATCACCACCTATATCAACCAGATTAAGTGCTCCTTCCTTTATATACGCAACAACGTTTTTATTATGCAATATGTTATAATTGATCGCAGGAAACCTGTGCAACATTCGATACTTTTCCAACACGGATTTCGACCCAACAACGATCTTTCCATGAAGCATAGACTCAAAGTATGCTTTCAAAATTATTTCCGGCCCTATACCTGAGGGATCCCCCATTGTAACAACTATTAACATTATCTTACGGCAGATAGTAAAAAATTTGTTTTTGCTTTTTTCGGCTACTAATTTTCAGTATAAAACCATTTCAGACTGAAGATATGAATCCCTTTCACATCTACAGCCGTACAAGAACTGTTTGTGAGCAAATCCAAGCTTTTTTACTATACCTCCTTGCATGCCTCCCTACTATTTACCCGAGGATTCGGATCAATCACTTTAAGTTTGCAAAGCTTACTTCTAAGTCTTACCTCTATAATATCGCCTTCTTTGACTTCGTAAGAGGGCTTTTTTAGTTTATCATTCACAAAAATAACACCATTTGTTATGAATTCTTTAGAAATGCCTCGTCTTTTCACTATTCTTGACATTTTCAAGAATTTATCAAGCCTCATCACTATTTTTCATATATGGAAATAGAAGAGTATTGCTTGAGAGTGCTCATCCATCTTGCAAAAGATTCGCTGACACTTCGATTTACAAGAATAGCTTTAATACGTTCTCTGACATCAGCCAAAGGCAATACCCGTTTATTCTTTCTGCCTGCAAGCTCTATTATAAGAAATTGTGTTTTGGTTTTGATCAACCCATACACTTCTCCTATTTTCATTTTTTTTATAATCTTATAGAATGATGGATACAGACCTGAAGGGTTTATCCAACCCATGTCAAAATTACCGTAGTCAAGTATCGCTGCGGCATCGTTAAAATCTAATTTTCCACTTTGTATATTTTCAAGCCATGTCGAGGCGTTTCGCTTTTGAACATTCTCATTCGATATATTATAATCAAAGGCAATCTTATAAAGATGAATCAATTCTCCGGTTTCAAATCGCTTTTTATTCTCCAGATAATATTTTTTTATCTGATCATTGCTGACCATTATGTTACCTCTCACTACATAAGAGATAATTTCCCTTTTGAGCATTTGAAGCTTGATGAACTTTTCCAAATCAGATTGTTTGAGGCCGACCCGTTCCAGACTCTTTAGTCGTTTTTCTGTTATAAATTCATTTTTTAATTTGGCGTATTCGTTGTTGTTTATTGTCAAATTAAGCTTTTTTGCTCTTTCAGCAACTAATTTGTCTTCTATTGCCTGATTAATAGCCTTTTTCGGATTATCAATACCATAAAACCGCATAGTTTTGAAAAGATCAACAGCCGTTATGGGTTCATCATTTACAACTGCCACGGTATCATCAATAACACCGGACATTCCAACACTGACTTGACTTACAAGAAACAAAACAACCAATACAAAAATAGTTTTACGCATCTATATCGCCTTTTCGAGACAGTTAATTATTTTATTTAAATCCATAAACCTGTTAACCCCTTTAAAATATATATCATTTTCACCGGCAAATCCAGCTTTGCCTTTATAACTATCTATTATATGGATAATTGATGAAGTAGCAACAGGAGGATTCTTCTTGAATTTCAGAATAAGGCATTTATTATGAAAATCAATCTTTTTTACTCCTATTTCAGCAGCTTTATCTCCTATTTCGGCTGCAAAAAAGAGATTTTGAAATTCGTTCGGCAGCCTTCCATATCTATCGTATGCTTCACGCAGCAGCCTTTTTATCTGTTCTCTGCCGGCATCACCAATTCTCTGATACCATACAAGCCTGTCATCCTGACTCATAAGATCATCCGGAATATAGCTTGGCAAATCCCATGAAATTTCTGCAGAAGATTCCTTTTTCGCTACTCCTTTAATTTGCGCTACCGCATCTTTGACCATCTGATGATAAAGAGAGAAACCGAGAAAATGCGATTTTCCTTTCTGCTCCGTTCCGAGCGGATTACCAGTTCCTCTTATTCTGCTGTCGCTAAGCGCCAAATCAAAAGATGAACCAAAATCTTTACTAAATTCTTTCAACGCCGAAAGTCTTTTCTTAGCACTTTCGGTCAGTTTGTTTATTTTATTAACAAAAAAAACAGCTCTGGCGCCTTTGCCCGAACGCCCTACTCTGCCTCTGAGCTGATAAAGATCGGCAAGACCGAAGTTTTCCGCCTCATCTACCACAATCGTATTTACATCCGGAATATCTAAGCCTGACTCAATAATAGATGTAGAAAGCAAAATATCATATTTATTCATTCTAAAATCTTTCATGCGGTTTTCTATCTGACCTTTTGTAAGTCTTCCATGTACAATAACAATTCTGGCATTCTTAACGAGCGCTGCTATTTTATTGAATACTTCATTGATATCTTCAATGCGATTATGCACATAATAGATCTGACCTCCTCTTTTGAGCTCCCTGAGTATGATATCCTGAACTATTCTGTCGGATTTGATGCGTATTTCCGTATCTATCGGTATTCTGTCTGCAGGGGGAGTATTTATTACATTAATATCCCAAATTCCGGAAAGCACCATCTGCATCGTTCTCGGAATCGGAGTGGCCGATACCGTAAGCAGATCAACTGCAGCATGATTTTTTTTAAATTGTTCCTTAAATTTAACGCCGAATCGCTGCTCTTCGTCAATTATAACGAGTGACAGATTGCGCAGTTTTCCCGAAAATTTTGCAGCTCCCTGAGTTCCTATTACAATATCGCATCCTTTTAAATCGCTGTTGTCAATTTTATCAGCACGTTTTATATTAATCGGAAACCCGGAAAATCTCCTGCAAAAAACATCATAGTGCTGGTCAGCCAAAATAGTTGTAGGAGATGCAATGAGAACCTGCCTGCCGGAAAATACGGCTATAGCGGCGGCTCTTAGAATCACCTCCGTTTTGCCGTACCCTGTTCCTCCGGTTATAAGTCTGTCCATTGGAATATCTTTCAGCATGTCTGATTTTAGTTCCCGTATCGCTTGTTTTTGGTCAGCTGTTTCGGTATATGGGAAAGTCTGCTCGAACTCGAAAAGGTATGAGTTTTCAAGATCATAAGGCAGACGCCGGGCAATAAAACGATTTGCGTAAATTGAGGCGAATTGCTTTGCCATACGCATTATTTCATCATAAGCTTTTCTTTTTCTAATCTTAAAGGCATTACTTCCGAGCAGATCAAGTTCCTGAGGATCCGGGCCTTCGTATTTGGTTATTTTGGCTGCATCCATAATCGACACATAGAGAGACTCGTCATTTCTGTAAGCTATTTTATACATATGACTTTTGCAATCTAAATCATTGATCTGAACAATTCCCTTGAATCGCCCTATTCCGCAATCCTTATGCACAATTATATCATCAATATTAAAAATAAAATGTTCTCCGCCGCCATGGCGGGGATTCTGTTTTTGTTGTGCTGCCTTATTTTCAAAAATCATTGCGAATGAGAGAAAACAGGTTTCCCCGATACAGAAGTTATCGGCAAGCCTTCCATTTATACATAAAATATCCGAATATTGCCCAAACAGCTTTTCGGTTCTATTTAGTGCATCATTGTCATGCGACACAATTTTCACCTGAAAGCGGTTTGACAAATCCTTTATTTTTTCAAAAATAGTATTGAAATTTCCATTTAATACCGGCTCAGTATATTCAGAAGAAGCCGGTCCTATAAACAGCCTGAGAATATCGGATTCTACGGCAGCGATCTTTTCTCTTTCAACGGTAATTGTATCGGGAGGCAACAGATAAATATCAGACCTGTTATCATAACGCCAGCTCATATCTTTATAAAGCTCATCAAAATTAACATCACCAACAAAAATCCGGTTAAAACCTTCAAACAAATCGGGTGTTTGAAATAAGAAGTTTTTACGACTCCATATTGACTCATCTATATCAAAAGCCTTTTCAAATTCATTTGCAGGACCTATACTGATCTGCTCTGTCTGCCTTGTTGAAAGCTGAGTATCGCAAGAAAAAAAACGCATAGATTCTATCTGATCACCAAAAAACTCTATTCTTACAGGTTCATTATATATTGGAATAAAACAATCAATGATACCGCCTCTGATACAGTATTGTCCGCTTTGAAAAACTTTATCAGCTGCCGTATAGCCGTAATTTGCCAATTTTTCAATAAATTTATCTACAGAATAATCCTCTCCGACAGAAATAGAAATAAAATTATCCTTTAATCTGTACGGATTGCATATTTTGTAAAAAAGTGCCCGGGCGTCCGTAACAACAACTGTACCGCCCTTTCTGTTCATAAACCTATATAGAAATCTCAATCGCTCATCTAAAATTTGTCTGTCAATTCGTCTTTCCTCATAAGGCATCAAATCAAGGTCTGGAAAACAGAGCGGAGATATTTTATCCGTTTGTCCGGCCAAAAAAAACGACACCTCATCATAGACTCTGCCGAGCTGCTCTTTTGGTACAATAATTATAGTGTCGGAGTGAAGATTTTTGGCAATAAGGTGAGCAGCCGCAGATAGATTAGGAACGGTTGATATCAAAATTATCCCTGTGTTATAAACTGCTTATATGCTCTGTAGGTTTCATATAAATCAATTTTTGAGGAAACTTCATACGGAGAATGCATTGAAAGTAAAGCCGGTCCTGCATCAATCACATTCATTCCATATTTTGCAAGAAATTTTGCGACAGTTCCGCCTCCACCCTCATCAACTTTCCCCAACTCTCCCGTTTGCCATGTTATCTTACCTTCATTAAAGATTTCTCTTATATGGCTTACCCATTCTGCATCGGCGTCGTTTGCCATATATTTTCCTCCATGACCGGTAAATTTGGTCACAACAATACCTCTACCCACAAAACTTGCATTATCGTTTTCATAAACGGATTTATAAAGAGGATTGACGGCGGCATTAACATCGGCTGAAAGAGCTCCGCTTTTTGACAATAGTTCTAACATACTGCTCTCATTCAATATAGTTCCAAAAGCTGCTGCTGCCCGATAGATTCCTCTTACAAGAAACATCGAATTCATTCCCGTTGCTCCTTCCGAACCGATCTCTTCTTTGTCGGCAAGAAAAACTATTGTCGTATAAAGAGGTGTACCGACATCAAAAAGTGCTTCGGCCGAACTAAAAGCGCATATTCTGTCATCCTGTCCATATCCTGCTATCATGCTTCTGTCTATCCCCAAATCCATAACCTGCATGGCAGGGACCGCTTCAAGCTCACTTGAAATAAGATCTTCTTCTATCATACCGTACTGTTCATTGAGAAGCTTCAGTATATGGAGCTTTACGAGCGACTTGCCTTTTCCCTGTTCAGGCATACTTCCTGCCAACAGCGCAAGATTCTCACCTGTTATTATCTCACCGGCTTTTTTATCACCTTGGGTTTTATGAGAAAGATGCGGACAGAGATCGGGGACAACGAAAATCGTTCCCTCATCTTGTCCAAGCTTTATATAGATCCGCCTTCCATCTTTTGTAATAACGGTTCCCCTAAGCTCAAGCGGAATATTTGTCCATTGATATTTTTTTATACCTCCGTAATAATGAGTGTGAAAAAACGCCAGATCGGTATCTTCATATAACGGATTCTGCTTAAAATCGATTCTCGGACAATCAACATGAGAAGCTATAATCCTTACACCATCAGTTATAGGTTTGCTGCCTTTTCTGATAAGCATAAGATTTTTGCCCCTGTTTGTTAAAAGCAGTTTGCTCTTGGATTCTTCATTATAGTCATGCTTTTCGGCTCTTTTCTTATAATATAAAACGGTTTCCCGCTCTGTCTTATTGTCATTGAGAAATCGTTTATACTGTTCGGCAAAATCAAATACTTTCTTTTCTGTTTTACTGCTTACGCCTTCCCATCCTTTTTTTCTTTTGTACTCTACCTTTTCTCTTAGATCTGCTATTTTTTTATCTTTCACTTTTCCTCCGTTCATTCTTTAATATATCTGGATAAATTCAGTATGTTTTAAATTGAAGGCAGCAAAATAGAAGACTAATTCGAAGTTTAAGATAATTTTTATTGATCAACAGAGGCACCCTTTGCAGTCAGCTCTATAATCAACATAATCTTCAGCGAAAAGAGAATATAAGTACAATGTATCTTGTCGGCACAGCAGAAGCTGCGGCGGCAGGGTTCAAACACGGCAAATTTTCCCTCTTACTGCCCTTCGAATAGCTTCACTGCCATGCTATCACTGCTTCAGCGCATACAATCACCTATAAAAATGCCGACAGACATACACTATACAAAATAAGCTATTCAATCTCAAGCGAGTCGGAATCAATGCCGCCGACTATCTTTTTCAGCGCTTCAAATTCCTCTTTATTTAATGTTATTCCTTTTTTCATCCGTTCATGGGCTTCATTCCAATCTCTTATATCAATCTTTGGATCTCTATCATTCCACGAAACAATATTCATCTCCTTTTTAAAACCGTTCTGTTTGTCTGAAAGAATACCGAGCTGCTTTATAATCTTGAATGTTATAGCCATTTAATCCTCCAAGTTATTTATCTATGCAGAATAATATCCACATTTTATTTATTTTCAATCTCTCCGGCATACTTTACGAGACCACTGCACAATAAACCGGCTCGCATTTGTTCCATTTATTAACTGATGTTACGCACTAAACGCAGCTGCAGTGGCAATAGTAGCGTATAAGTGCAAGGCAGTGTAACACAAGGAGCAGCCGGCTGCTTCAAGGACACTAACACAGCAATTATGCGTTAATATTGCCACCCGAAGGGCAAAAAGATAAAGCATTATCTACTGCGTCGGAACCTTGCCGCCGTAGCTACGGCTACGCCGGCAAGAACCC
>JAADFJ010000094.1 GCA_013152955.1 Campylobacterota bacterium | reverse complement strand
ACAAGCTCAGTTGTTTTGCCGCTGCCCGCAGATGCGTTTTCCGAGATACTGCTAATCTGCATATTTTCTACAGACAGCCCTATAATCGCAAAAAGCGCAATGACGCTCAATCTTGGCAAAAGGTCTGCTTCTATCAAAAATTTCTTCAATCACCGTTTTAATCTCTTTCATTACCTGCTCAATCAATTCACTCGTAGTCCAAGCGGCATTTGCGTTCCCGAAGTCAATCTTTTTGAAGTTGTTCAGATCATAATAAAACAATCCGCTGCATTCCAATGCATACCTGTTCCGCATTACAAATCCGTAAACGGGAAGCTGAACGCTGTAGTTTTTGCCGGCTGCAGAATATCGGCCGATATTGCCCGTTTTGTAATCTATTATCTCAAAATGATCGCGATAAAGATTAATCCTGTCTGCTCTGCCGATGAATTTCACTTCTCCGGCAGAACCGGCATCAATAGAGCTGCTGAACTCCGGTTCAGCAATAATCTTATCTGCCGCGCAGGATGCTTCATTATGAAAAAAATCCGAGTTTTCAATTTTATACAAAAAATAATCGGCTTTAATTCTATACGAAGGATCGCAGCCGATTATTTTATTTTCGTCTTTTATTCTGCCGAAAATAGCTGAAAATCGCTTTCTCAGCACAGTCTCATTATTTATGGTTTTACCGTCTTTGTAAAGCTCGGCAAGCGCACTATGGACAATGTTTCCAAGCTCAAACGGATAATCATCGAAGCTGCTTTTTTTAGGTATTCCTTTTATATATCTGAGATAAAATTGGTACGGACATTTTCTATAGGAATCAATTGCGTATGCACTGAATTTCATTGTTCTGAGCTTTTCCATTATCAGATCGTTCTTCTCGATTTTATCGGCAGGAGCTTTTAATTGTTTGGCAACTATTCTATCTTTTCCTGTAACATAATTTATCATCATATTGTCTGTTTCGACCTTCAAATCGTATGTCTGAATAATATCCGAGAGAAATTTACTCATAGAAAGTCCGTCGCCCTCAAGATAAGCCAGGTAAGCAGTTTTAGATGAGCGGATAATGCTTCTAAAGTAATACTGCTGGAGCTCTTCTCTGTCGGTTGTCACGGGAAGACCGCACTCTTTTCTGATAACACTATTAAGAAAGAGCTCTTTTTTTATCTGCTTAGGCAAAATTCCATCGTTTAGAGACGGAATTATTACAACATCCTGCTCAAGAAGTCTTGCTTCAAGCATTCCGATTACCTTGACTCTGCCGATTCCGGCATCAGGAAATCGAATCGATTTAAGTCTCTTTAAAATATACCTCAGTATATTTGCGCCCGAGGATTTTAATGCAACAAATTTTTCGTTCAGAATAGACAGTCGCTCAAGCTCATCAAAAAGTGTCTCGGCAGCTTTTCTGTAATCAACAGGCGGATTATGCTTCTCATACTCTTTTGAACGTTCTCTTAATATCTCAAGTAATTCCTTGGCGACATTCTGCAGAGTAATCAACTCAGAGTGATAAATTCTGCTGAAACGGTTCAGTGAAAGCGCTTTAAGATCCTGATCCGAAATGCTGAACGCAGGCATACCGTCTTTGTATATTTTGCTCAAAAGAGCCCTGCCCGTCCGGCTATTTGAAAATGGGTGATTAAGCAGTTTTATCAGGTAAACCGATCCGTACAGGTCAGCTGTTCTGTTTTCATTCAGATCATACAAAGCCTTGATATAGCTGTAATACACCGATTCATCAAGCCTGAATCCATTGGCAAAGTTAAACATTTCTCTATCAAAAACCCTCAGCATATCAGCCATTGATTCATCGGGAAGCACAACTCTGATGTTATTCAACGGAACAGCATTATGATAATATTCATATCTGACTGTTCTTATTATCCAACCTGCCATAGCCGATTTTGTAGAAAATCGCTTCACCTCAATATTAGCATGAACTTTATCCTCAGCAACAGCAACAGATTTTAGTTCAGGCACAACTCTTTTGAGAATCATTTCCATCTTTTTAGGAATTCTGGATTTTTCTGCAACAATATGAAAGCTGCACATATCCGACAACTTTTTTATCGCCCCTGTTTCAAAATCTGTGAGAAATCCGCTTGCAGCAAGATATATATCATTATATTTCGTTATTTTTTTAATATCTCCGGCAGCTTTAAGCATCGCTATATCCGTAAAGCCGTTTTGATGCAGCAGTTCGATATACCGCTTCCAAATCTCTTCCAATATGCTGATATGATTATAATACTCAGTATAAACGGAAAATCTTTTCAGCCTGTCAAAATCAACCTGACCGGCTGCAACCTCCCGATAGAAGCTGCCGAGATCATCTATAAAACTTTCAAGCATAGTTATATCTTTGATATATTCGAAATCATTCTTCATAATTTTTTCAGAATCTTTAATATTTGAAACCGCTTCTCTCAGAAAGAGATTCTTAATAAATTTTTCTGCTGCGATATATTCGCCCGTATCCGGCAGTGAATTGAAGAATTCCTCATAGGTAAAAAGATCCGGAGCCGCCGAAGTGCCCTGCCGAAAACCGATGAATTCCCTTACGGCACGCTTAGTCGGTAGAATCACAGCCGATAGTTCCGATGCACAACCGGAGATAAACCGCACAAGATTTACGCCTGTTTGATGAAAAATTATACCCATAAAATTATTGTAGTCTGTGCAACTTTTTAATCAATAACCCGAATTATTTCATAAAATCTATGAATATTATGAGACCACTGCACAATAAACAAATTCACAGCTTTTATTGTACAGTGATCTCATTATGTTGGGAATTTTCTAAAACCTTGTTATTATTGAGTAACAGAAAATTTATAGTAAAAAAGATTAATTTCAAATTCCGGAAAACAATATCAATTATTCAGGGAGCGATGATGGAGCATATAAATTATCAATTATTCAATTTTATCAACGGGTTTGCGGGCAGCAATCATTTTTTTGATCGAATTATGGTCATTCTGGCCAACTATATGCCTGTGGTATTTGCGCTGTACCTTCTGTATCTCTGGTTCTATAAGGACAAACAGATAGCCCTGTATGCCGGATATTCTTTTACACTCGGGCTTATTATAAATTTTCTTATATCGCTTTTTTATTTTCACCCGAGACCGTATATGATAGGAATGGGCAAACTGCTCAGTCCTCATTCGCCTGACACATCTTTTCCTTCCGATCACACAACCTTGATGCTTTCGACCGCATTTGCATTGCTGTATTTCAAAAAGACAAGAATTGCCGGAATAATATTAGCCGTTCTGGGTATAATCGGAGGAATCTGCAGAATTTATATAGGCGTCCACTTTCCTCTTGATATTGCAGGATCATTTGCGGTTTCGATAGTATCTTCTTTTCTTATCTATTATTTTAAAGATGCACTTAAACAGTTAAACAAAGTTTTTATTAAATTTTATGAAGATTTAATAACTCATCTTAAACATTAAAGTAACTCTCTTAACCTGTGAATGCAGAAATTGAACATCTTTATTGCGCTTGACATTACCATGATGCCTGTTAAGATGATTTAATATCAAAAAAAAGTGGGGTGATGTGTAATGCCGGGCGTTGTAGTCAGAAACGGTGAATCGTTCGAAGAGGCCTACAAACGCTTTCAAAGACAGTGCGAAAGAGCAGCTATTCTTTCTGAGATTAAAAAACGGGATCATTATGAGAAACCGAGCGAAAAGAAAAAGAGAGAGCTTGTAGCGGCAAAAAAGAAAGCGCGCAAAAGAAAGCGAATGTCAGAAAAAATGTACAGAAGGTAAACAATAAAAAGGCGATCGTCTTGTTGGAGCAACTGCAATGGGCAGACGCTCTCGCATAGGATCGTCTTTCTTGTATTAATGAGACCATTGCATAATAAACAAATTTACAGCTGTTTATTATGCAATGGTCTCATTAATGCTCTTCAATTTAACCTATCCGTTTTATCGCAATAAGCGTTACAAAAATTATCAATGAATGCATTAACTCTGAAAGTCGTATCTGATGTTTTGTCGGGATGGCTTGTCAAATCACCAATCATAGATATCAGGTCGTCTAAAGGCTGTCTCTATTTAGTATTCAAAAAGGCTCGCAAAATTAGAACTGCTGTCTTCTGTATGCATCCGCAAGTAGTTTTTATTCAGAAAAATGTTCCAAAATCTGCAGAAAAAGACAATCTGTATCAATATGCAAAAAGTCATCTGATAGGATCCGCTATTACCGATGTCAAGACGGCACTTCCAGACAAAGTTTTGATGATCAGCATGGAAAAGATTGTCGGCATCAGGAAATTCAAATATAAAATAATATTTGAATATTTGGGAAGAAATCCGAATATAATAGTTACAGATGATGCAGATACAGTGCTTTACGCCCTGAAAATTACCCCGAGAAGCGTTGAATCCGTCAGGCCTGTTAGATCAGGAAGAAAATGGCCGCCTCCAATAAAACAATATAAGCTGCCGATCTGGAACATAAAGAGCGATTTTTTGGAAGATAATCTTAACATTGAAAAAATTATGAAAAACTATTGCGGAATAGATAAAAAAACGGCAGAGATGGTTATTGAAAACGGAGCTGAAAAATTCTTTGAAGTTAAAAAGCAATTTTTGAATAAAAATTTCGTACCTAAAATAGTATATTTTAAAAATAGGGAAATTCTCTTTCCCTTCAAAACGGACCTGATACAAAAAAGCAGAGTTTTTGCCGATTTCACGGCACTATTTGATTATCTCTATGTTCAAAAAACAAGAAATAGAAATATAGATCTAAAAAGAGAGCATCTGGATAAAATTATAAAAAAAGAACTCTCACGTTTAAATAAAAGACTTCAAAATGCTTCCGGTGAAAGGGAAAAAGCAAAAGGATGGAAAAAATACGAAGATTGCGCAGTACTGATAAAATCGAATCTTTATAGGCTGAACGGAAATACGCACACATCTTTGCTAAAGTTTCCGGATGAACCTTCCGGCGAAGCAATAAAAATTTCACCTGAGCTAACAGTTACAGAAAATATGCACCGCTTGTTTAATCAGTCAAAGAAGTTCAAAAGAACGCTTACAATAAAAAAAGAAATAATAGACAAGATAAACAACGATATAAAAGTTCTTATGCAGATAGATTATGATCTGAAACGCTCAAACACCGAAGAAGAACTGCTTTCCGTTGAAGATGAACTTCTTCAGGCAGGTGTTATAAAAGAAAAAAAAGTAAAAAAGCGAATAAAGACAGCCGTGTCCGATAACATAATAAAAAAACAGCTGAATGATGCTGCCGTTATATATATTGGAAAAAATGCAAAAGGAAACGAAAAGATAACCTTTGATCTTGCAGGAAAAGACGATTTATGGTTTCATGCAAAAAATGTGCCCGGCTCTCACATCTTATTGAAAGGCAGTTATTCGGAGAAAGAACTTAAATACGCCGCTTATATAGCCGCCATCAACAGCAAGGCATCCAAAAATAAAAAAGTGGATGTAGACTACACGCTAAAAAAGTTTATAAAAAAGCCCAAAGGAGCAAAATTGGGAATGGTTATATACAAAAATTATAAAACGATTACAATAATAACCGATGAAATTTGGAATTGTTGATCTTCTGCTGATAGCGTTATTTTTGCTTTTTATGGTAAGGGGAGCAAAACGCGGCCTTATCAGAGAACTGTCGAGCTTGATAGGACTCATATTGGCGATAGAGATGGCAAAGATATACTATCCGCTGGTAGCCTCCAGCCTGGCAAACAGACTCACGCTCCCTCCGTCCGTCCTGTCGGCTGTGGCATTCTTATTGACATTTCTACTTTTTTACGTCATAGCACTGCTTGCCGGCTTTCTGCTGCATCTGATTGTAGCCAAAGGTGCGACAGGCGCAATCGATAAGGTATTGGGCTCTCTATTTTCACTTACAAAAATAGTTGTTTTGATAGCCCTTACAATTTTTTTGCTTCAAAATTTCGGACCATCAAGGAATTTTTCGAAACAGCTTGTCCGCTCTTCACCTCTGCTGTCAATAATAAACAACCGAATAGCCTCTCCAACTGCCAGAAATTGGCTAAAAAAATCTATAAAAAGGATAAAAAACGATGTATTACACAACTAGAAGAAAAAAAAGAAAGGGAAGAATCGTATTTGCTGCTATTATCTTTTTTGCTATATTGTTCGGAATCTACTATATTTCGGGACTCGGTTTTCATCCCATAAAAATCCATCTGCCCAAAAATAACTATATAGGGAAAGGCAGCTACTCCATAACAATCAGCGATGATAAAGCAGCGATAAAAGAAGTAAAAGTTACGATTACAAACTCTCTTGTTTCCGGCACTGTCTTTGAAAAACGGTTCACGAATAACTCGAATAAGAAGTTGATAAAATTCAAAATTCCTGCAAATATGATGGATGGAAGTGCCACAATCAACGTTTTTGCGAGTGATAAAAGTATCAGACATTTTCTGCAGGGAGCAAGCAAAAGCATACAAAAACATGTAATAATAGACAAAAAGCCGCCCCGGATTGAGATATACGGACTTCCGATAAGAATTGACAAAGGAGGAATCGGACTTCCTATCTGGAGCGTTAAAGATAAATTTCTGAAAAGAACCTGGGTCAGCGTTGATGGATACAATTTTCCCGGATATAACGCAAAGACACTTATGGGAAAAGATAATTTTTTCTCAACATTTATAACATGGCCGGTATACAGCGATAAACAAATCGGCAATGCCACCATATCGGCAGTCGATCTTGCAGGAAATATAACAACGGTGCATCTGCCTGTTTATTGGAAACAGAAAATTTTTAGAAAAATATCCATCAAGGTTACATCCTTGACAATAGACAAAGCAAAACAGGTAACGGAAACAGAAGGAAAATCGTTCAGCAGCAGCAAAAAACTATTTTTATATGTAAATAGGAATTTGCGTCAAAAAGATAATTCAGAGATTCAAAAGATTTGCTCAAAATCCGAAGGCGATATGCTGTGGCATAGGAGATTTCTTCAGCTGCCGCATTCTATTGTTACAGCACAGTTTGACGATTTAAGAAGCTATTTTATGGGAAAACAACTTATTGATAAAGATAGGCACCTGGGTTACGATCTTGCCTCTATTGCTCATTCGAACGTACCTGCTGCCGCATCCGGTATAATTAAATTTACAGGAACGCTTTACCTCTATGGAAATGTTGTGATAATTGATCATGGCTTCGGTCTCTTTTCACTCTATGCCCACTTGTCAAAAATTAATGTAAAAAAAGGCATGAAGGTAAAACAGGGAGATATAATCGGAATAACCGGTCAGACTGGAATGGCTGAAGGCGATCATCTTCACTTTGGCGTTTATGTATCAGGAATACCTGTAGATCCACTCTATCTGTGGGATAGACGATGGATAAAAGATCATATCACCGAAAGAATTCAGAGCGTAAAATCAGAAACCATGTGAAAGCTTCCTGATGTTTCCCGGCGAGTCCATAGTTGCTTGACATCAGCAATCTGAAAACAGTTGATATCGCAAAAGAGTTTCGAAAGTTGTCCTACCCTATGGTTACCGAAATGCTCTTTCAAAATCTGTTCAACCTTGTCGATACATTCTTCGTATCCATAATAGGATACGAAGCGATCGCAGCTGTAACAAGTTCGGCAATACTGCTAATGCTCTTTATGGCTATTGCATTTGGAATATCGGCGGCATCAGGAAGCTTGATTGCGATGGAAAAAGGAAAAGGGGACAATTCAAAGATTCCGTACATTCTTTATGATGCCTTGCTGCTTGCTGCAATTATTTCACTTGTCACATTCGCTCTATCGGGCAGACTTTCATACTTCCTGCCGCATGCATTAGGACTAAGAGGCAAAAGCTATCATCTGGCTCAAATTTATCTGATGATCAGTTTTTACGGAATGCCGTTCTTTTTTATCCTTCCGATCATCAACTCAGCTCTGAGAAGCATTGGGCAACCCGGTATGGCGCTGAAGGTTATCATTTTATCAAATATCATAAATTTGATACTTGATCCCATACTTATACTCGGATTGGGAATAACTACACCTCTTGGAGTAAAAGGAGCCGCGATAAGCACGGTCGCCGCAAGAATGTTCGGAGTTATACTGCAGATCTATTTTATCAGAAAGGTATTCAGCAAACTATCGATTCTGCAGTACAGAAAGGCAGCTGCACGCTTTATGTTCAGAATAATAAAAGGCGCAATACCTGCAACTATGCATTTAGCATGGAGAATTCTAAGCATGCTTGCAGTAGTAAAAATAGTCACTATTTTCGGATCAAAACCTCTTGCAGCGTTCGGCATCGTGATAAGGAGCTTTCAGGTAATTCTGTTTCCTACATTCGGTCTCGGCAATGCAGCCTTCGTTTTAGCGGGACAAAGTATAGGCGCAAAACGATTTGATCTGTTGAGAAAATCGGTGACGGTGGCACTAAAATATGAAACCGTTTTTGTAGCAGCCGCAGCCGGTATCTATCTGATTCTCGCTGCGCATATCATAGGAATATTTTCCAGTGACAGCGCAATTATAGCCGATGGATCTCTTTTTATGAGACTTCAGGCAATTAGCTATCCGGCCGTCGGCGTAACCGTAATTTTCTCAAGAATTTTTATGGGAACCGGCGACACACTTACCCCCAGCATTGTAAATCTTGTAAATCTCTTTTTCTTTATGATTCCGCTTGCCTACATTTTGTCGGTATCAATGTCGCTTGGAGTAAACGGAGTCTGGATAGCGATTCCCATATCCAATCTTACAGGCGGCATTATATTTCTTATACTTTATAGAATAAGACTTAGGCGATGGACCGGCTAATAAGACAAAACGCAACCGGTGCTGTTATATTTTTTACTACAAAGGCATTCAATTACTCAATACCCGTTGGATTATCGAATTCATCAGCCATCTTGAAAGCTTCAAATTTAACCAGCCTATCGTATAAATTTACTCTGTGTTTTCAGCCAAAACAGGTTCATAGCAGCAAAATTATAGTTGTTACAAGAAAAACAGAACAAATTTATGCTGCAGACGGAATAATTACAAACGACACAGGTCTGTTTTTATCAATTAAAACCGCCGATTGCGTTCCAATCCTTATGTACGATGAGAACAGAAAGGTAATAGCGGCAGTTCATTCAGGCTGGCGCGGAACCGATAAGCAGATTGTGCGATTTTGCATAGAAAAATTGATAAACAAATTTAAGGTAAATCCGAAACAATTAAAAGTATATATAGGGCCGTCTATCAGAGACTGCTGTTATGAGGTATCCTGTGAGATAGCAGGCAGATTCGGTAATTATCCTTACAAAACGAAAAACGGAAAACCGTTCATTGATCTGGCATCAATAAACAGAGAACTGCTGCTGAACTCAGGAATAAAAAAGGACAATATCTATATGAACACACAATGCACCGGATGCGAAAGCAGCCGTTTTTACTCATGGCGCAAAAGGAAGGACAGCGGAAGAATGTATGCAGTTATAGGACTTCCCCTGCAGAATCGGATAAATCAGTGAAAGATTCTTTCATTTTTTTGATGCTGATTCTTACCACGTTGGCATGGGGCGTCGGTTTCCCTGTCGCAAAGTTGGGAATAAACTATATTCCGCTGTTCACGTACGCCTTTTTGCGTTTTTTTATAACGTCTATGCTATTTTCTGTAATACTCATAGTCAGATACAAGCATGTTCTCAGGGATATAAAAGAGAATTTTTTGATGCTCTCGCTCATGGCTTTAAGCGGTTTTACGGCGTATAATTTCTTTTATCTTTATTCACTAAAATTGACTCTCGTATCAAACTCTGCTCTTATTGTAGCATTCAATCCGGCATTGACTGCACTTATTGCGGCAGTTGTATTAAAGGAAAAAGTCAATTTTCTTATGATTGCAGGAATAGTACTCTCGCTTTTGGGAGTAATATTTATCATTTCTCATGGTTCTATGGAACTCATAGAAAAGTTAGAGTTCAACATCGGAGACCTGTCTATGATTGCGGCTACCTTTCTTTGGGCTGTTTATTCTGTTGCGGGAAAAATAGTAATGAGAAAATTACCATTTTTAGAGGCTACCGGCATCGCTGTGATATTGGGCACAATATATCTTGCTCCTTTTGCTCTGTTTGAGAGCGGAAATAAAAATTTATTGTCATATCCTGCTATTGCATGGGCATCTGTTGCTTATATGTCTATATTTGCTACATTTTTTGGTTTTAGCGCCTGGTATAAAGGAATAGAGCGATTTGGAGCCGCAAAAACAAGTGTATTCGTCAATCTTGTTCCGGTTTTTGGAGTGGCTGCATCCGCTATATTGCTGCATGAAAGGATAAGCATCAGCGCAATAATAGGAGGATTACTCGTTATTACAGGAGTTCTTATAACAAACCGAGCAAGAGTTTAAAAAGAAGGGGAAGGAAGCGGGGTCGTGTCTTTGCATTTGACATAACTCAATTTTAATATACAATATTCTACTATGGCAAGAGCTCTAAGATTATCCTTTGAAGACGCGTTTTATCATATAACCGCAAGAGGCATAAGAAAAGAAAATATCTTTTATTCCGATAAAGACAAAGATATTTTCATAGATAAGATGAATGAAACCTTTGAAAAGTATTCATTTATCTGTCATGCCTACTGTCTTATGGATAATCATTATCATCTTTTTCTCAGAACTCCATTTGCAAACATATCCGGCGGTATGCATTTTCTTAATGCCTCTTACGCCAGCCGGTTCAGAGCGAAACATAAACTTATCGGTCCAATCTTTCAGGGCAGATACAAATCAATTCTTGTTGATGAGGATAGCTATGCGTTAATCCTCTCGGCCTATATCCATCTGAATCCTATAAGGGCAGGTATAACTGAGAAACTTGAGAACTATCCATACAGCAGTTTTTTAGATTATGTTGTCAAAAGGAAATTTGTTATAAAAAGGCTTAATACATCGCTGATTTTAAACAAACTTTCCAATAAAACCGATCAAGCGCAAAAGGTGTACAGAGAGTTTGTTGTGAAAAATGAAAAAATGAAATCTCCCGCAGAGAACGTTTTTAAAGGTATTGCTCTGGGAAGTGATAAATTTATAGAAAAAATTACCGAAAAGATAAAATTGATTGGTAAAAACAGAGAGATAAAAGAAACAAAGCTTATGTCTGCCTATAATCCAGATGAGATAATAAAAGCCGTATTGGATGAATTTAATATAACAACAGATGAACTGTTTAAAAGCAAGAGAGGTAATGTCTATAGACAGTTAGCGCTGTATTTGATAAAAAAATATACCGCTTCACCGCTAAAAGAGATAGGAAAATTGTTTAATATGGATTATACAAGTGTATCTGTTACGGCAAAAAGATTTAGAGAAAAAATGGATAACGATAAAAAGATATTGGAAATGATTGACAAGATAACAGAAAAAATGAAAGGAGAATGAATGTCAAATGCAAAGACACGACCCCGATATAGTAAAAGTCCGGACGAAAGCAAAGTTATATTGATACATGAATCATTGCCTGAGGACGCAAATGCGCAGGGTAATGTTCATGGCGGAGTGGTTATGAAACTTATGGACGCAGCCGCAGGTGTCGCTTCAAGACGACACTGCCGCAAAAATGTGGTAACAGCGAGAGTCGACAGTTTGGAATTTTTATCACCGGTTTATATAGGAGATCTGATTATTATTAAGGCAATTTTGACATATACCGGCAGAACATCTATGGAAATTAAGGTTAAGGTTGAATCTGAAAATATGATAAGCGGTAAAATAACACCAACAACCTCAGCCTTTTTTACAATGGTTGCACTGGATGAGAACGGAAAACCAACAGAAGTGCCGACCGTACTGCTTAACTCTGAGAATGAAAAACAATTATACGAGGCTGCAAAAATGAGAGTGAGTGAACGGAAAAAGAGGCTTATTCGGGACTCAAAATAACCGTTCCCGGATTAATATAGAGATACTCTTTACAATATAGGACACTGTGCTAAAAAACAGATTCACCAACTTTTTATGGTGCCGGGGGCGGGAATCGAACCCGCATGGGATTGCTCCCACTGGATTTTGAGTCCAGCGCGTCTACCAGTTTCACCACCCCGGCGATTTCACAATTGATATTTTATTTAATAGTGTTATAAAGTCAATAAAAAGGATCCACAATATGACAAAAATAAAAAATCATAAAAGCGGCAGGCATTCGACAGGTAAAAAAAATCAAGTGAGCAGGCAGCAGTCTATTCAGACTGCATTTAGTGCCAAAGCAAAAGCGCTAAATATCGACAGCATACTTTTTTATCTGCTTATGCTGTTTTTATCATGGAACTTTATTGTTATCTCACGACATCTTATTGAAGGAGTGGCACTTCCGAAAGAATTGGTTTTCGGGGCTGCAGCTGCAACGATTCCGTTTTTAACAGTACTTTCAAAAAAAAAGATAAGCTTTACCAATATTGATGCTGCATTTATCATCATGCTTTTTCTTTTTATCCCCTCATATTTTGGTGCTCTTGATAAAATATGGTTTTTGTTCCATTTTCTCAATGTAGTAGCATTTTTTCTTCTTTATGTTGCATCCTCTAATCTTTTTGATAAAAATTTGACGCGTTTTTCACGTTTTTTGATGCTGCTGTTTGTTATCCTTTTTATCCAGGTAGCATTTCAGCTATTAACCGAATGGAAAATTATTGATTTACATCTGCAGAGCTTTTTTTCTTCTTATATTTTTGTAGATTTTCATAAAGGTGCCGCTGCAAATTTTAATCAGCCAAACCTGCTTGCAATAGTGCTTGCCGTATTTCTGCCGTTTTTTTATTACAGATCGTTAAAATCACCTTATGCGTTCTTTTTCTTATTTGCCGATTTTTTTCTTTTAGAGCTGACTCATTCGAGAGGAGGATTTCTTGATGCAATATTCGGCATGGCTTTTCTGATAATATTTGTAAGATCGGGCAGATCTCATCTGATAAAAACTATTGCCGTTGTTGTCCTGGGTATCATAGCCGCAGATCTAACGGAGTATCTTCTGTCTCCGGCAGGATTCACATTATTTGACAAATGGCATAGAGCATTTTCAGGCGGAACATCGGTAAGATTAAGAGTTTTAATCTGGTTTGATGCAATAAATCTTTTTCTGCAGCATCCTTTCTTTGGGATAGGACTGGGCAATTTTAAAAGCTTCTCTATTCTTTCTCAGTCAGACTTGCTAATGCATCATGCATGGATTAGAAAAGACTTTTTATATGCCGTACCGCCTTTGAGCCATGCCTGGGCACATAACGAATACCTTCACATACTATGTGAAACCGGCATCGTCGGCTTTTCAGGGTTTATGATTCTGATTTATACCATTATCAAGCGTATTGTAAAATCTATTAAACTTCAGAACAGGGAAGCTTTGATACTATCAGCTTCACTGATTCCCTATTTTGTACATTCATTTTTCTCATTTCCGCTTCATTTTCCTCCAACATTTTTCCTGCTTGCCATCTTGCTGGGAATGTTTGCATCATATTCAGACACAGGCAAACATATATTAACAGGAAAACTTTCATATCGATTAGCTATTGCTGCAGTCGCTCTTGCCATTGGATATATCACCATAACAAGCTATCAAAATGAAAAAATTGTAGCATCTTTCAATAAAAGATCTTTTTGGGAAAGAAGCGAATCGCCCCAGGCAGCTGCAGAACTTAAATCGGCATTAACTTCACCGTTTGTAGCAAGAGATGCAAAAAAAACACTTTCCCGTATCTATTATATGGCAGGAATTGAAAGACATGATAAGAAACTTATTGAAATGTCGCTTCGCTACCTCAAATATCGATACAAAATACATCCTCATGTCAACACGGCGTATTTAATAAGCAGAGAAAACGCCGTACTCGGAAGATTCAGCAAATCCTACAA
>JAADFJ010000093.1 GCA_013152955.1 Campylobacterota bacterium | reverse complement strand
AATGGAACATCGATGGAGTATACGCAAAAAGTTTAAAAATGACATATGCATCTATAGAAACGGGGTTAAAGTAGACACGGGCAAAATCTGTGATATAAACAAGGAAGGAATGGCTTTTAAAGCAGATAATTTGTTTTTTATGAAAAGCACAAAACTAGAGATAGAGTTTTGCCTGGATGATTCAGAGGATATCAAAAATTATCGTATACCAATTTTGGTTTTGCATACATCAAAAACGAAAGTAGGTGCTATGTTTATCTTTTTTAATAAAAATGATTTAATGGATATAAGCAGTCTGGCAAATAATATACAGGAAATGGCTGTTGTATAAAAGATTGGAGATACTATTATGAACAAATTACTGCACATCAGTTCATTATTAGTTTTATTCTGCGTTATAAGCATACCTGCTCATGCAGATGACGGTATACCTATCGCTTTTGAAGACCTTGACACAGATGTGAGTGGTCATATCTCTCGTGATGAATCAAACGCACGACAGGATATTGTGAAAAATTGGAAAAAGATCGACAAGAATCAAGATGATCAATTAGACGTTAATGAATACGCAGCCTATGAAGGAAAAAACCGTTTTTCTCCCCCGGAAGACAGTGAGATTCCTGAATTAGGCGCGGCACCGTTGCCTTAAAATATTTATTCTTCTGTTGCTAAAAACTTAACTGCCTATGTGCTAAGTAAAGAGATAATTATCCAGATAGAGTTACGGATAGAGTTGTAAGGTGCGATTTAAAGCTGGCGCATAAGTGAAGTGTGTACATATGAAGCATATGTCTGGCTTAGTTTAAATATATACTCTGTAATTAATTGAACTTATTTAACAGTATAAATATTAATAGTATAAATAGAGTCTCATTGTGTTTCTCCTCCCAGGAGGTGCCAGGGAAAATACGCATAGCAACACGATAAAATTTGCGATAACATTCATGTATGTTATTAGCGATTTTAGGTGCGCCATGACAGAAAGCAAATCAAATTTAATCAATGCGCTTCAGAAGAACCCGTCAATTTTCCCTCATCCTGTCGAGTCGTTATCATTGGTTGAAACTCATATATCGTGGATTTTATTAACGGGTCCTTATGCATATAAGATAAAAAAACCGGTTAATTTTGGTTTTTTGGATTTCTCCACGTTGGAAAAGCGGCGCTTTTATTGTGAAGAAGAACTAAGACTCAATAAACGTTTGGCGCCGAATCTATATATCGAACTTATAAAAATTACTGGCAATACTGACAAACCTGAGATTGATCGTGAAGGGCATGCAATAGAATATGCAGTTAAGATGGTACAATTTCCTCAATCAGCACAGCTTGACCGGGTTTTATCCAACGGAAAGTTAACAAATACACATATCGATCTAATCGCAAAAAAAGTTGCTGAATTTCATGCAAAGTGTAATTTGTCCCACAAGAATTCCTCCTTTGGTAAACCTGATGTCATCAGACTACCCGTTATAGAAAATTTTGAGCAAATTCGACAGCAATCTATTATTAAAGAAGACCTCAATGTTCTGCAAGAAATTCAGAATTGGAGCGAGAAATCCTTTTTGAAACTCCAGGCTGATTTCGAAAAACGTAATGAAAATGGATTTATTCGGGAATGCCATGGCGATATGCATTTGAGAAACATCGCATTAATCGACAAGCAGATTATCATGTTCGACTGCCTGGAGTTTAATGAGGCGCTTCGTTGGATTGACGTCATGAGTGAACTTGCATTTCTATGTATGGATTTGGATGACCGCAACAAACAAGAATTCTCCCGAAGGCTATTGAACGGCTATCTTGAATTAACAGGTGATTATGAAGGCGTGACTGTTTTAGGTTTTTACCAAGTTTATCGTGCCATGGTGAGAGCCAAAGTTGGTGCGTTAAGATTGCCGCAACCAGGACTGAATGAAAATGAAAAACTTGATATTATTTCTGATTTTCAAGGATATCTGCAGTTAGCCAGAAAATACACGCAACAAAATAAGCCGGTACTCTTTATCACGCACGGTCTATCTGGTTCTGGGAAAACTACCGGTACGCAAAGTCTGGTTGAAGAGTTGGGTGCTATACGTATCCGCTCCGATATTGAACGCAAACGACTCTACGACGTTCCATTTAAAACCAGGGAACCTGAGGAAGTCGGAGAGGGCATATATTCCCAGGACGCAGGTGTCAAAACGTATGATCGCCTGATCAATTTATCCGAATCGTTGCTGCTGGCGGGCCGTTGTGTGGTTGTTGACGCGACATTTTTGAAGCGAAGGGATAGGAATTTCAGTACGCTCGCAAAAAAATTAGGCATACCTTTTTATATCCTGTCGTTCCAAGCGCCTGAACCTGTATTGAAAGAACGAATAATAAAGAGACAGAATATAAATGAAGATGCTTCAGATGCAGGGATTTCAGTGTTGGAAAATCAATTGAAAAACATCGACCAACTTGATGCAGCAGAATT
The DNA here is from genome assembly GCA_013152955.1 of Campylobacterota bacterium. Classification (GTDB taxonomy): domain Bacteria; phylum Campylobacterota_A; class Desulfurellia; order JAADFJ01; family JAADFJ01; genus JAADFJ01. Next base: position 558 of record JAADFJ010000093.1, on the reverse strand, counting down.
AGAATTCAGTATAACTATAGAATATAATAGCTTGTTAAATATAGAGAAAATAAAAAGCGATTTGTACAATACATACCCTGTTTACGTATCTCAATCTATAAAAGATCTTTCATTGGAGATTGATAAGACTTTACTGCAACAAACAAATAACTGAAAAACTATCCTAATACTCCATCAATACTAACACTATTGTGTTAATTATGAGCCTGTTTATACAAGCAGACTTTACGTGTAAAAATAATATGAAGGGAGCACTAAAACGATGTACTTCGGATGTACTGCATTGTTGATTATTGTTGAGGAGCAACATAATAATCATGCAATCATGCCCAAAACCGTTCTTTTTTGGAAATATCTTTCCCACTCGGGCATCGCTAGGCAAGTACAGAACACAAGCGTTCTTAGAGGTCATTCAATACTCTTATAATAATAACACCTTTTGGAGTATAATTAGATTGGGTAGTTTATACCATTAATATTCTTATAATAACAAGTTATGCGACTACATCTTGAATATACTAGTCAGTTACTCAGTATTACACCAAATCCAAAATGCAG
>JAADFJ010000092.1 GCA_013152955.1 Campylobacterota bacterium | reverse complement strand
TTTTTAAAGATAGACTTGATGGATATATAAGGAAAAATGTTGTATAATTACATCAGTAAAAACGGCTTACACAAAATAGGAAGCGGTCTCTGTTTGTGGACAAAAAGGTTGACAGACCAGGCCGTATCTTTGCTTTTGACGTAACGACTCAGATTTTGCTCACATAGTCATAAAGCCGGCAGATTTGCGTATGACGGCTTGATTTAAAACTTTTGCTCAACTCCATAAAGCTCTGCTAAGTCCCTATCAAGCATTACTCGCATATCTCTATACGGTATATTCATTTTGTATGCTTTTGTTCATATCATTCATCAAATTGCCTTCCAATGTCCGCTTTTTAAGCTGTCTATTAGTTCTAATTTCCCGGCTTCTTTTAGTTTTACAATATCTCTTTTGATGGTTTTTGTACTTACGCTGCACTCTTTTGCCATCTGTTCTATAGCGACAGACTTGTCTTTTTTGATTAATTTCATAATATATTTGAGCCGTTTTAAAGGGACATTTCTACTTTGTGTTGATGCTGGCAGGATATTTCCGGATTCTCTATACAAATATCTCGCCGATATCATTGACAATCATTTTGTCGATCTTACCGGATGCGGCATTCTTTCCAAGAATTCTCATCATCCCCTGTTATTGCTCATTCCTTTTCGATAAGAGTCGTCTTCTGTAAGTACTTATATCATCAAGGCAGGACATCAATCGTTCCTCAAATTCCAGTTTATCTCTATGAATACCGTACGGATAACCAGTGTCATCCAGTATTTTATGGTAATTGACAGCCAATCGGCTTTTATCTATATTTTTCGGACGCTTTGCAATTTGAGATACTGTTAAATAGTTTCAAAGAATTTCCTCATACTTAGTTTCAGATCGGCAACCGGAAAGACTTGATCATAGGATTTTTTCCAACGACAGACTCATTATTCGCCCTTTTGAGTTATAGTGCTATAATTGCCATAAAAGCACAAAAGAAGGCATCATACTCAGAAAGTATTATTCCATTGGAGCAGCAAGAATTAGCGATGAACGGAAAAGATGGTGAGATATCCAATTGATTCAAGTATTAGCACTTATCACTTAAATAATGCGTCTTCAGTAACTGAATTTTTACAGGACAATTATGATGTTATTGCAAACGCTCAAATCATATATATAGTAGATTTTGATATAAAAAGGAGAAAATATGAAAACCATTATTGAACCATTTAAAATTAAGTCTGTTGAACCGATAAAATTTACCACCCGGGAAGAAAGAGAAAAAATTCTAAAAGAAGCCGGCTATAACCCATTTATGATACATGCGGAAGACATAGTAATTGACTTACTTACGGATAGCGGAACATCGGCAATGAGTGCTAAACAATGGTCCGGAATAATGAATGGTGATGAATCTTACGCAGGCTCGAGAAGTTTTTTTAGATTTGAAAAAACAGTTAAAAAAATTACGGGGCACAAATTTATTATTCCGACTCATCAGGGAAGAGCATCGGAAAAAATATTGTTTTCGATAATTGGGGGCAAGGGAAAATATATCCCCAATAACACACATTTCGATACAACACGTGCAAATATCGAATTTACGGGCGCAGAGGCAGTAGATTTTTTAAATGAAATTGGCAAGCACCCCGAACAGAGAGCCGATTTCAAAGGCAATATGGACGTAGATGCACTAGAAGAATTTATAAAGAAAACGGGCAAAGAAAATATTCCGTTGGTAATGATAACCATTACCAACAATTCCGGCGGCGGTCAACCCGTTTCGATGCAAAATATTAAGGATGTGCGTGCCGTATGTGATAAATATGAAATTTCCCTCTTTTTAGATGCCTGCCGGTTCGCCGAAAATGCTTATTTTATTAAAACGCGTGAAAAGGGTTATCAGAATAAATCGATACTTGAAATTGTACAAGAGATTTTTTCCTATGCAGACGGTGCAACTATGAGTGCAAAAAAAGATGCATTAGTTAATATCGGCGGCTTTCTTTCTATGAATGATGAAAACCTTGCTACAAAATGCCGCAACTTGCTGATTGTTACGGAAGGATTCCCTACTTACGGTGGACTTGCAGGGCGCGACCTCGAAGCGATTGCTCAAGGTTTGGAAGAGATTTTGGATGAAAATTACCTGCATTATAGAATAAGAAGTACGGAATATCTTGGTGAAAAAATGATTAATGCCGGAATACCTATTATTGAACCTCCGGGAGGACATGCAATTTATATCGATGCAAAAAGATTTTTACCACATATTCCGCCCTACGAATACCCGGGGCAGTCTATTGTTTGTGAAATATATTTAGAAGGCGGTGTGCGTGCTGTTGAAATCGGCAGTGTAATGTTTGGTAAATATGATAAGAAAACCGGAAAGTTGATTCCGCCGCCTATGGAACTTGTGCGTCTTGCTATTCCGCGCCGCGTTTATACCCAGAGCCATATTGATTATGTTGCCGAGGTTTTAATTGAAACTTACAATAATCGAGAAAACCTGAAAGGCTGCAAAATTGTTTATGAAGCTCCGATGCTCAGACATTTTACAGCTCAATTTGAACCGATTAAATAAAAAGCACAGGCGGTCTTATAGCAGGGTTTCGTAATTTATTTTAGCGAAGGTGTCTCAGGTAATTTTTTTATTATTGTCAGAATTCTTTTTGAGAATTTCCTGAAAATCGGGGAAATGATCTTTTTTTATGATTGTTTTCAACTTTAAGCGTAATCTGAAAATTATCACAGAGATATTTAAGCGATTCTAAATTTAATTTAAAGCGAAATTTACCGCCTGTTTTCAAGACGACACTCTTTTTATCTTGTTTTATTTTCATAAAAAGCGGAAAATCACCGGGCCAATTACTAAAAAGATTATCTATCCGAGACAAAAACTGTTCATTTATCATCTCATATTTGATGTCTATTGCAATCTTTTTTATAATTTCCAATGCCTCCTCAATGCTGATAATTCCGGTAGATTTTATTTCTTTGTTCTGATCTTCTTCTATGCGGCCAAAAACAACGGCAGGATCGCCAATCTGAAATTTCGATTCAATTTTGGCATATAGATGTGGAAAAACTACGCATGAAACAGCGCCAAATGTGGTATGGATTTTGATATATGCCATTTTGGTGCGTTTTTTTGTTGTCTTTTCTGAAATATCCGTTATAACTCCTGAAATTATCGCATTTTCAGGATCCGACATCTCTGTTATTGCCTTTGCGACACTCTCATAGTCGGATAGCGGATTTCCGGAAAGAAAAAATCCGAGCAGTTCATTTTCCCACAAGAAAATTTGTTTATCAGAAGGCATAGCAACATTAATTAATGCAGGTCCCTGAGGAGATGTGTCTGATTCGCCAAACAGCGATGTCATACCGGTTGTATTGCTCTTTTTGGAAATTGCCCATTCGATCAAAACGGGAAGATTTTCAAGCAGCTTCATGCGATTTTTCTCCAGTTGATCGAACGCTCCAACTTTTATTAGACTTTCCAAAACTTTCTTATTGCATTTTCGCATATCGATTCTGCTTATAAAATCATAAAAATCTTTATAAGCGCTGTTTTTGCGCTCTTCTAAAATAGAGTGTATTGCAGCATTGCCAACATTTTTTACGGCTCCAAGGCCAAATCGAATCTGGTTAGAGCCGGAAGGTGAAAAGCTTACATCACTTAAATTTACATCCGGCGGCAAAACCAGAATCCCCATTCTTTCACACTCGTCAATGTATTTAGTGATTTTTGCCGTATTATCTTGATCGGAACTCAAAAGGGCTGACATGAATTCGACAGGATAATTAGTTTTGAGATAAGCGGTTTGATAAGCAATAAGACCATATGCCGCGGAATGTGATTTATTAAATCCGTATCCTGCAAAATATGCCATAAGATCATATATTTCTTCTGCCTGTCGCTTTCTTATCCCTCTTTCAACTGCTCTTTTCACGAATGGAATTTTTTCCTTTGCCACAATTTCAGGCTTTTTCTTTCCGATTGCACGCCTCAGAACATCAGCCTCTCCTGCGCTGTAACCAGCCAGTTTCATAGTAATTTGCATCACTTGTTCTTGGTATAGAATAACCCCGTATGTTTCCTTAAGAATATCCTTTAACTCCGGAAGAGAATATTTTACAGCCTGCTTCCCCTTTTTTCTCTCAATAAAATCTTTGACCATTCCGCTTCCTAACGGACCTGGTCTGAAAAGTGCCACCAATGCAACCACATCATTGATGTTGTTTGGATCAAGATGTCTAACGATATCTTGCATTCCAGATGATTCAAGCTGGAACATGCCAAGTGTATTCCCTTCAGACATATTTTTATACGTCTTTTCATTATCTAAAGGAATTTTAGAAATATTGAAATCAGGCTCATTTTCATGAATAAATCGTACGGCAATCTCTATTACCATTAATGTTTTTAGGCCTAAAAAATCGAATTTTATAAGGTTTATGTCTTCCAGATATTCTTTACTGTATTGAACGACAGCCATCTGCTCATTTGGGGACTTATATAGCGGAACTTTTTCTTCGAGCGGTTCATCCGAAATAACGATTCCGGCAGCGTGCGTAGAAGCATGGCGTTTCAGACCCTCCAGCACTTTTGCTATATTATAAATTTGAGCTACCGCAGGATCATCAGTTATTCTTTTTTTTAAGACGTTATTCTCTTTTGCTGCGGTTTCTAATGTTATGTCCAGAGTGTCCGGAACAAGTTTTGCAATTTTGTCCACATCGCTGTATGGTATACTGAGTACTCTGCCTACATCCCTTATTACTCCCTTTGCTTTCATAGTTCCAAATGTAATAACCTGAGCAGTTTTATCAGCTCCGTATTTTTCTACCACATAATCTATCACCTGCTGTCGTTTATCATTTGATATGTCGACATCAATATCCGGCATCGAAACACGTTCGGGATTTAAAAACCGTTCGAACAAAAGTTTATACTTTATGGGATCAATGTCTGTAATTGACAGCGCATATGCAACAAGAGAACCGGCAGCAGAACCTCTGCCCGGCCCAACCGGTATATCGTGCGTTTTTGCGTAATATATAAAATCCCAAACTATCAGGAAATAGCCCGGAAACTTCATTTTTTCAATAACCGTAAGCTCATATTCCAAACGTTTTCGATAGATGATCTTTTGATTCGCATCTATCGAATCTTCATTGAATCTTTTTTCAAGACCGTCAACGGCCAGTTTTCTCAAATAGCTCCCCTGTTGATCGTTCTCCACAAACGGATAGCGCGGAGGGGTGGGATTACCGAAATTCAGATTCAGATCAGTCATATCTGCTATATATTCGCTGTTTGTGACAGCTTCTTTGATATCGCTGAATGCTGCCAGCATTTCTTCGGCAGTTTTTACATAGAACTGATCCGAATCCATTCTCAGACGTTCTCTATCGGATATTACTCTTCCGGTTTGAATGCATAAAAGAGCGTCATGAGCTATACTGTTTTCTTTTTCAAGAAAATGACAATCGTTTGTTGCAACCAGCGGAGTGTTAGTTTCACCGGCAAGCTTTATGAGTTCCGGATTTATTCGATCCTGTTCAGGCAAATTGTGCCGCATTATCTCTATATAAAAATTATCTTTTCCAAAAATTTCTTTATAAGAATGAACCGCATTTTTGGCTTCATCATATCTGCCGAAGCGAATATTTTTTGCGATTTCACCTTGCAGACATGCCGAACCGGCCATAAGACCCTCAGCGCAATCTGCAAGCTGCTTTTTATCAATTCTCGGTTTATAATAAAAACCTTCTACAAAACTTCTTCCCGATAATTTCATAAGATTGTGATATCCGACCTCATTTTTCGCCAGAAGGACGATATGATGAAATCCTTCGGATCCTCTAACTTTTTTTGAGTGATCCGGCGCGAGGTACATCTCAGAGCCTATGATCGGCTTAAGGTTGTTCGCTTTCATATTTTTGTAGAATTCCAAAGCTCCGAACATGTTGCCATGATCGGTTATGGCACAGCTATCCATTCCGCTTGACTTAAGCTTTTTGATTAGATCTTTGATTTTAACAGAACCATCCAGAAGACTGTATTCTGTATGATTATGAAGATGGACAAACTTTGTCAATGTTTTATTACACGTACAGCGTGATTAAAATGTCTTTTGTAAAATCCTGCCAGCCTTGATATGGTCACATCGTGTACTCTGCCTGAAGATGCATGTATAAATTTGTTGTGTCCGATATAAATACCGACATGGCTGTGGGGTCCTCTATGGGTATTAAAAAAAACCAGGTCCCCGACTCTAATGCTGCTTAGAGGGATTTTTATACCGTATTTATGCTGGCCCCAGGTAGTTCTCGGGAGTCTTATATTAATTTTTCTGAATACCTTCATTACAAACGCCGAGCAATCAATTCCTGTCTTAAATGATTCACCTCCGAATTTGTAAGGCGACCCTAAATATTTTTCAGCTATTCTTACAACTTTGTAACGAGAACTCAAAAAAAGATGCAGTTTATCGTGTCGTACAAGCCTGATTCTCATTTTGCGCATAAGCTTTTCAACAGGAACAAACCGGTAACTTACAAAAGATTTTCCAGGTACTAGCAGCTTCTGACCTATTTTGAGCAGTCCTCTTCCAATATGATTAAATTTTTTAAGAAACGCCACATCGGTTGAAAATCGTCTGGCTATAAAATAAAGAGTATCACCTTTTTTGACTACATAACTTTTTGTATATGCCAATATAGACGAATTTATACTTTTCCGAAGTATATAAAGATTTTTTCTACCCGGTTTGGCTATAATCAGAGTATCACCCGCTCTGATATAATTTTCTTTGATGCGATTGATGCTTTTTAGTTTATTTACAGTTAATTTAAAACGCTTTGCAATGCTGTTCAGTGAATCTCCGTGCTTTACCTTGTAAAAAAAATTGTTGTATGAAACAACAATTTTAGAATTTGAATAAATATTATCTGCATGCTGATATCCAAACGCAGGCATAGAAATCAAAGCGATTATCAAAACGATATATTTTGTATAGCGCATAACAAGATAATGCTACTTCATTATCTTTGTTTGTCAATCCCGTATTGTTCCCGTTCTCTCAACACGCCGATTTCCTAATCGAGGGAGTCTCTCGTGATGCTTTTCTGCTTATTGTGCAGCGGTCTCATAATTTTATCCCTGTCTTGACTAACAAAACAAACAAGATACCATAAAATGCAATGAAAAGTCTATCTAATGAAAACAAAGCTATTGAGAATATGTTTTCACAAATATCTCCGAATTATGATAAGCTTAACCATCTGCTTAGTCTCGGAATCGACCGTCTTTGGCGGAAACGTTTAATCGATAAGATACCGGGTGATGCAGGAAAAATTCTTGATCTGGCAACCGGTACTGCAGATGTAGCACTTGAGATTTCCAGATCTCTCAACTCCTTAATTGTCGGCGCGGATATCTCATTGTCTATGCTTAAAATGGCGAAGCAAAAAGATAAAGATGGCAATATTCAGTTTGTAAATGCCCAGGCGGAGTATCTTCCGTTTGCTGATGATAGTTTTGACGCTGTAACCATTTCATTTGGACTGAGAAATATACCCGAAAGGAAAAAGGCGCTGCGCGAGATGAAAAGAGTTCTTAAAAATGATGGAATTCTGCTTATCCTTGAGTTTAGCCACATCAGGAACATTTTATGGAGAAGTATATTTGAATTTTATTTTCTCAAGATTCTTCCATATATAGGCAACAAAATATCAAAACATCATTTTGCATACTACTATCTTCCTCAAACTGTAATGAAGTTTCCGTCTCCTGAGGAACTTTCGGATATTTTGAGAGATGTAGGATTCTTGAATGTTTATTACGACCGGATTTTAGGGGGCGTTGCTGCAATACACAGTGCAAGGTCTCATTAAATTTTTCTTGAAAGCCTTTGAAAGTCATGGTTGGCGGAATTGCCCTCAAAGATATCGCAAAACGGAAATAAGCTAAAATATAAGTTTAAGAATGTTCTCAACAAATATCGACAAAAGAATCACAATAAACAGCACCTTTCTCAGATAAGCCGACAGCTCTATGTGAGTTGAAACTTTTATGCCGATTACTGCACCTGAAAGAGTGAGTAGATAATAAAATAATGAAACGGTATGGTTGATGAACAGATTTTCAAGAGTCGCCAAACCGTTTGCAACTGCTATAACGCTGAGGCTTGTACCAACCGCGACTTGTGCAGGCAAACCGTAAAGATATAGAAATATCGGCACATAAGCAAAACCTCCGCCAACTCCGAGGATAACCGATACAAAACCGACAATTAAACCGATTAGAATACCTTTTATCGCCGTGGGTGCAGGGGATTTTTTTTGTTTGGTTTTAAACCCTACATCAATAATCATTTTTATGAGCATGATGAAAACAAGTAAAAGAAAACCTCCTTCCATAATAACTTCTAATAATTTAGGATCTTTTATCAGATGAACGGTTATCACACCCAGCAAGCCTCCAATTACCGTCCCTGCTATCACCTGAGATGCCGACTTTATGTTTACCTTGCCGTTTTTGTGATAGTGAATTGATGAAAGTGTCGCAACTGTAGCAATAACTGCAATGCTGCTGGCTCCAGCTATTGCCGGATGCGCTCCGATAAGAAAAAATACCGGAACCAGAATGAATCCGCCTCCAATGCCCAATAGAGAAGAAGAAAAGCCGGCGGCAAGACCGCCTACAAAAAGAATTATGTATTCCAAACCGTCACATCTTTGATAACTTAATTGATAGAAGATTCAATATATCATCCATGCCTGCAGTTTTAGGTATCGTTCCCTGCGCCAAATACCTGTTGCCCCCGCCTTTCCCGTTAAACGCTGTCATAATGTTGTTAAGGAGAAGTGAAGCATCAACAGAAGATTCGGTAGTCATAATCATAATTGATCGTTTTTTTGCATCATTAATGATACAGACAATCCCATTTTTTATCTTTTGCTTTAATTTGTCTCCGGATGCCCTTGCTTCTTTCACATTCGCATTATCTAATTTTACTAAAGCAAGTTTATATTTACCTGATTGAATAATTTTGAGATTACCCTCATCGGAAGTACCTATATTAATTTTTAAATCTTTTATCTGACGATCATTCTGCTTGATAGTCTCTAAAAGCTCAGTAATTTTTCTCTCTATTTCAACAGGTTTCACCGACAGCATCTTTGATACGCTGTAGGCAATATCTTTGTATGAAAGCAGAACATTCAGCGCAGTTGTTCCGGTAATTGCTTCTATACGCTTAATACCGCTTGCAATCGATTTTATACTTTGTATTACAAACAGTCCGATATCGGAACTTCTTTTAACATGCGTTCCTCCGCAAAGCTCCTTTGAGAATTCTCCGCACGAAACCACTCTCACCACGTCTCCATATTTTTCTCCAAACAATGCCATTGCACCGCTTTCATATGCCGCATCAATAGAAGAAATTTTGGTAACAATCATAGTTGATTTTGCAATTTCATCATTGACCATAAGTTCAACAGCTCTTATGTCGTTTTGTGAGATATCACCTGAATATGTAAAATCAAATCTTAAATAGTCGCTTGTCACCATCGATCCTGCCTGATGAACGGTTTTGCCCAACGTTTTTCTCAAGGCTGCTTGAAGGAGATGCGTTGCGGTATGATTCTTTTCTATCTTGTTTCTTTTTTGCCTGTCAACAACAAATTTTGCTGTTTCACCTACAGCTGGAGTTCCTTTAACAACTTTGCCTCTATGAATTATAATCCCCGCTTCTTTTATTGTATCGTCAACTCGTATTTCGAATTTATCGGAAATAATTTTTCCGGAATCACCAGTCTGTCCGCCTGATCTTCCGTAAAACGGTGTTTCATTTGAAACTACTTCAACATTGCCGCTTCTTGTTATATCAACAGATTTTTCACTGACAATCAATGCTCTTATTTCATATTTGAACTCTTTGTCCAAATCATATCCTACAAATTTTGTATTGCCTGTTTCTTTGGCAATTTTAGAATATACGGGACTGACAATTGATTCATCAGTTCCGGACCAACTTATCCTGGATCGATTTTTTTGTTCATTTAACAGAGATTCAAATCCTTTCATATCAACCGCTACATTATGTTCTTTGGCGATATCGCATGTCAGATCAACCGGAAAACCATAGGTATCATATAGCTTAAAAACGGTCTGTGCATCCAGTTTTGTGCCTTTGAGCAGCTCGTTGTCCAGGATTTCCAGACCGCTGTCAAGTGTTCTGTGGAACTGTTCTTCCTCGCTTGCAATCGTTTTGATCGTAAGTTCCTGTGCTTGAATAAGTTCGGGATAAACCGGTGACATCATTTTATCGAAAAATTCTACAAATTTATAGATAAACGGTTCATCGAATCTTAGAACCTTTCCGTATCTTACAGCGCGCCTGAGTATTCTTCTCAGCACGTACCCTCTGCCCGATTTATCCGGAAAAACACCATCTGCCAACAAGAATACCGATGCTCTTAGATGATCGGCTATGACGCGCATAGCAACATCATTCCTGTCATCATAACCGTATTCCGTATCGGTCAATGATGCTATTTTCTTTATAATCGGAAGCAGCAGATCTGTATCAAAGTTGCTTTTTACGCCTTCTACTACGGCACTAACACGTTCAAGGCCAAGTCCTGTGTCAATTGAAGGCTTTGGCAGTTTAGTCATATTGCCCTCTTTATCGCGATTAAACTGCATAAAAACAAGATTCCAAAGTTCGAGGAATCGGTCGCATTCGCAATCTACACTGCATTCGGATCTGCCGCAGCCAACAGATTTTCCCTGATCTATGTGTATCTCAGAACACGGACCGCAGGGTCCGGTATCGCCCATAGACCAAAAATTGTCCTTCTGTCCCATACGAATTATTCTGGATTCAGGCAGCCCAATATTCTCGTGCCAGAGTTTGAAAGCCTCATCATCCTCTTTATAAATAGTTATCCATAATTTTTCAGGGGGCAGAAGAAGAGTTTTTGTTATAAATTCCCATCCAAACTCAATAGCCTCTTTTTTGAAATAATCTCCAAATGAAAAGTTTCCGAGCATTTCGAAAAACGTGTGATGACGAGCGGTATATCCTACCTGCTCCAGATCGTTATGTTTTCCTCCTGCGCGGACACATTTCTGACAGCTTGTCGCTCTATTGTACGCTTTCTTTTCATTTCCTAAAAAACGGTCCTTAAACTGAACCATTCCCGCATTGACAAAAAGTAAAGACGGATCATTATGCGGCACCAGGGGAGCACTTTTCACTCTCGTGTGCCCTTTTTCTTCAAAAAATGATAAAAACTTCTCTCTTACCTGATATGAGTTCAATCTTCCTCCAAATTGCGTTATTAACTGATGTTGCCTGAATCATCTTTCAATATACTTCTAATTGATTCATAGCTGAAACCGCGAGATAATAAAAAGCGAATATTTTTATCTCTGCTGTCGGTTTTTTTTCTTTTTTTTAAAAGCTCTAAGGCGGCTTTTTTTTCATAACTATCGACGTCTTTCATTGTAAAATCAATGATTTCATCGAGTATTCCAAGATTTTTGAGGGATAATCTGATTTTGAGACCGCCCCATTTTTTTTTCTTTTTACTCTGATAATATTGCTCTGCGAATCTTTCGTCATCTGCGAATCTCTTTTTTTTTAAATATTCAATGACATTGTTGACAGTACTTTCATCAAATTCAGCAAGCTTCTGCTTTATTTGAAGGATAGTTTTATCGCTTCTTGAAAGCAGTTTTAAAGCTATGCCGACAGCTTTTTTAAAATCGTTCGATTCTTCCATTTAAGTCTTTTGTAACACCCTGGAGTTTAAGTTCAAAATCTGTTAGATTTGATACATTCAGCATAGCTTCATCTTTGGAGATACGTTTTGATCTATAAAGCTCCATAATAGACTGGTCAAATGTCTGCATCCCGTATTCCGTATGGCCGAGTTCGATTATATGAGTTATGTTTCCCGTTTTATCCTGATCCATTATAGATTCCCTGATGTGTTCGGTGGATAAAAGAATCTCCAATGCGGGAATCATACCGGGAGTGTCAGATCTTTTTAATAATCTTTGAGATATGATTGCCTGCATTACATTTGCAATCTGATGGCGTATAGAATAAGAATTTTCTATAGGAAATGCCGAAATTATTCTATTGATAGTTTCTTTGGCATCCAGAGTATGCAATGTTGAAATAACAAGGTGACCGGTTTCGGCAGCCAGGAGAGCTGTCTTAATGGTTTCTCTGTCTCTCATCTCACCGATCATAATAATATCCGGATCCCCTCTTAATGCAGCTTTAAGGCCGACATTGAAATCCAAAACATCGTTGCCAATCTGTCGTTGAGATATAATTGATTTATTATCATGAAAAAGATATTCTATGGGATCTTCTATTGTTATAATATTTTTTGAGGAGGTATGGTTGATAAGATCAATAATAGAGGCAACTGTTGTTGATTTGCCTGAGCCGGTGATTCCTGTAACAATGATCAATCCTCTGGAAAACGCAGCAATTTTGCCGACAATATCCGGAAGATTCAACTCTTTCAAAGACGGGATATCCGAAGGAATTCTTCTTGCGGCGGCGGTAATAGTTCCTCTCTGATAAAAAAAGTTCATTCGAAAGCGTCCTACGCCTCTAACTCCGTATGCTGCGTCGATATTTAAATCATCGTTAAATTTTTTAAGCTGCCTCTCCTTTAATACAAGTTTAGCCAGTTCTTCGGTATCAAGAACAGACATAATACCAAATTCTTCGATCTTTTGTAAATTGCCATGAATCCGCATTGTAACAAAATTCCCCACTTTAAAATGTATATCGGATGCATCCTTATTTTTTGATATTCTGAAGATATCATCAAAGTTTCTCATTTTCCGCCTTTTGCTCTTTGTTTTTATTGGCTATTCCAAGTTTTTCTCTCAGTTTTTTCTCAATATCAGTCGATAAATCAGGATGTTCCCTGAGAAATTGTGCAGCTGCTTCTTTGCCTTGTCCTATCCTTAAATCATCAATGGAATACCACGCGCCGCTTTTCTCGACCAGATCATTGTTTACTCCAAGCCGCAGAAACTCATCTTCGCGGTCAATGCCCTTGCCGTACATAACTGTGAACTCAGCCTGCTTGAAAGGCGGAGCGACCTTATTTTTAACCACCTTGACTTTCACTCCGATACCTACGACAGCGTCACCTTTTTTGATTGATTCCTTCTTTCTTATGTCAAGCCGTACGGATGCATAGAATTTAAGTGCATTTCCTCCGGTGGTTGTTTCCGGATTGCCGAAATAAACACCTATTTTTTGACGGAGTTGGTTCAGAAATACAATAGCCGATTTGGATTTGCTCACTGCTCCGGCCATTTTTCTCAGAGCCTGACTCATAAGCCTTGCCTGAAGTCCCATCTGCGCATCTCCCATATCTCCTGCAATTTCAGCTTCAGGAACAAGAGCGGCAACCGAATCGACAACGATAAGTTCAACTGCTCCGGAATGTACCAAAGTATCGGTAATCTCTAAAGCCTGCTCACCGCTGTCGGGCTGACTTACAAGGAGTTTCCCGATATCAACACCAAGTGTCTCGGCATAGTTAATATCCAGCGCATGCTCGGCATCTATAAATGCAGCTGTAAGCTCCATTTTCTGAGCCTCTGCGATTATATGCAGGGCAAGAGTAGTTTTTCCTGAGCTTTCAGGGCCGTATATCTCAGTCACTCTGCCTCTTGGTATACCTCCTATGCCGAGGGCTGCGTCCAGGCCGAGCGATCCGGTTGATATTGATTCGATATTCAAAGCAAATCCTGATTTAAGCCTCATCACAGCCCCTTTTCCAAAATTTTTCTCTATTTTCTTTATTGCAAGATTGAGTGCATTTTCTCTATCATTCATTTTTCCTCCATCTAAAAGTTGAAAGTTCTTTATATATCGAACCTTTTGAGGTTAGAGTACTCTCAAAAAGCGAGAACGAATCTGCCCGAAATCGTAACTTATTCAGAGTGCAGTCCTTCAATAACGGAACACCGCTTTCTTTTAGCCTAAAAACCGTTACATGAGGAGCAAAAATTTTTGTTTTTTTGCAGCCGAATTTCTCCATTTTTTCGTTTATCAATTCTGCAGCCGGCCTTAAGTTACCATCGACCCTTATAACAATAGAGCCTCTGCCGCGTCCTGAAGGAAAAAACAGTAAGTCTCCCAACGATACGGAACGAGTTTCCAATTCCCGCGAGACAGCATCAAGCTCAGATTCTATAGGCAGGATTATATCTTCTCCGGTATCTCCCAGAAATTTTAGTGTTATATGATAGTTATCAGGAGGTACGCTTTTGAGCTTCAGGTTAGATTTCGTCAAAAACCGATTACAAAAATCTGCTATCTCTTTCGATATATCGTCAGGTATCTTTATTGCAATAAAACATCTTATCATATCAGTTGTTTTTTCACAAGATTAATTGCAAAGCCGGCACTTGCTTTTCTGACTAACGCCCTTGATCCTAAAAATCGTCTTTTATATGTTTTAATGCCGTTAACAGTTGCCAGTCCAAAGCAGACAAGACCTTTAGGCTTATCTTCGGTCGCACCATCAGGTCCGGCAATTCCCGTAACCGAGACGGAGATGTCCGCTGAAGAATTTTTCAGACAAGCCT
>JAADFJ010000091.1 GCA_013152955.1 Campylobacterota bacterium | reverse complement strand
AACAGGCAGTTGCAGGGAAAAGGGTCAGAGATATTGGTCATGCTATCCAGACTTATGTGGAGGGTTTTGGCTATTCAGTGGTAAGAGACCTCGTAGGTCATGGTGTGGGCAGAAATTTGCACGAAGAACCTGAAGTACCCAATTATGGAAGAAGAGGTACAGGCTCACAGTTGAAATCTGGCATGTGTATTGCTATTGAGCCCATGATTAATCTGGGTGTAAAGGAAGTTTTTCAGGGAGCTGACGGATGGATCATCCGTACTACCGACGGAAAACCTTCTGCACACTTTGAACATGATGTGGCCATTAGGCACGGTAAGGCGGATATCTTATCAAGTTTTGAGGAGATTGAAAAAGTTTTAAATAAAAAATAGTCATTTATGGCAAAACAACAGTCGATAGAACAAGATGGTACGGTAATTGAGTCACTGGGTAACGCTATGTTTCGCGTAGAGTTGGAAAGCGGGCACACGATTATCGCACACATTTCCGGTAAAATGCGTATGCATTACATAAAAATATTACCGGGCGACAGAGTAAAACTGGAAATGTCTCCCTATGATTTAACAAAAGGCAGAATAACATTTAGATATAAATAATTGCATCATGAAAATACGCGCATCAATCAAGAAGAGAAGTCCCGAGGACAAATTAGTCCGTCGAAAGGGGAAACTGTACATTATTAATAAGAAGAATCCAAAGTATAAACAAAGACAGGGTTAATCCTTTTTATAACAATAAATAACAAGAATTATGGCAAGAATTGCTGGAGTTGATATTCCCCAAAATAAAAGAGGCGAAATAGGTTTGACCTACATTTATGGTATTGGGAGGAGCACTGCTCAAAAGATTTTAACCGAAGCCGGTATCGACTGGAATAAGAAAGTCCAGGATTGGGACGACGAAGAACAAAACAAGGTTCGTACCATCATTGGAGATAATTTTAAAGTCGAAGGTGAGTTACGTTCTGAAACCCAGACGAATATCAAACGTCTGATGGATATTGGAACCTATCGCGGTATTCGTCATCGTATCGGGCTTCCTTTACGCGGCCAGAAGACTAAAAATAACGCGCGTACACGTAAAGGTCGTAAGAAAACCGTTGCCAATAAGAAAAAAGCCGTTAAATAATAAACAGGATTATACATTTTACGAAATAGAACGAAAATGGCAAAAAGGATCAGAAGTACAAAGAAAAGAGTAGTCAAAGTTGACCCTGTTGGCAGGGCTTATATTCAGGCTACATTTAATAACATCATCATCTCGTTGACGAACGATTCAGGCCAGGTTATCTCATGGTCTTCTTCGGGAAAAATGGGATTCAGGGGGTCAAAGAAAAACACCCCTTATGCTGCCCAAATGTCAGCTGAGGATTGTGCAAAAGTAGCTTATGGATTGGGTTTGCGTAAAGTTAAGGTTTATGTAAAAGGACCCGGTGCAGGTCGTGAATCCGCTATCAGAACCATTAATTCTTCCGGAATTATGGTTACCGAAATTGTTGATGTTACGCCTATGCCGCACAATGGCTGCCGTCCTCCTAAAAGAAGAAGAGTTTAATTTTAGTATTCGAAACAGACAAATTAATAGATTATGGCAAGATATATTGGCCCAAAATCAAAAATTGCACGTAAATTCAACGATCCTATCTTCGGTGCAGATAAATATCTCGAAAAAAAGAATTATGCACCGGGACAACATGGTCAGACGAGAAGAAGGAAAAAACAATCGGAATACGGAATGCAGTTGCAGGAAAAGCAAAAAGCTAAATATACTTATGGCGTTCTTGAAAAACAATTTCGTAACCTTTTTCATAAAGCTTCGCGCAAAAAAGGAATTACTGGTGAAAACCTGTTGAAACTTTCCGAAGCACGCCTTGACAATACTGTTTTCAGATTTGGTATTGCTCCTACACGTGCTGCTGCCCGTCAGCTTGTTTCTCACCGTCACATCACGGTAAACGGTAAAATTGTGAACATTCCTTCTTACTCACTGAAAGCCGGTGAGGTTATAGGCGTTCGTGAGAAATCCAAGAATCTGGAAGTTATTACTGAATCGCTTGCTTCCGCACACAAATCATTCTCGTGGCTTGAGTGGGATGAGATGCAAAACTGGAAGGTAAATTTCTGAATTATCCCGAACGCGATGAGATTCCTGAAAATATCAAGGAAAACCTCATTGTTGAGTTGTACTCTAAATAATATTTTACTTCGGTATTTAATAAAAAAGTTAAACTGATACTATGGCGATATTAGCATTTCAAAAGCCTGACAAGGTTATAATGAATGAAACTGATGGCTTCAGAGGCGTATTTGAATTTCGCCCGCTGGAACCTGGTTTCGGAATCACTATCGGTAACGCCCTGCGGAGAATCTTGCTTTCCTCGCTAGAAGGCTTTGCCATTACCAACGTAAAAATTGCTGGTGTTGTGCACGAATTTTCTTCTATTGATGGCGTAATTGAAGATGTTACCCAGATCATCCTGAACCTGAAGAAAGTGCGCTTTAAACAGCAGATCCCTGATGAGAATATGGAGAAAGTAAATATCGTTATTGGAGATCAGAACGTCTTCAAAGCCGGAGATATTAACAAGTTCCTTTCTGTTTTTCAGGTGCTTAATACAGATGAGGTTATCTGTAATCTGGATCCTTCTGTTAAACTGAGCATGGAAATTGTTATCGGGAAAGGCAGAGGATATGTTCCGGCTGAAGAAAATAAAGATCCGGAAGCTACGCTTGGAACCATCGCGATTGACTCTATTCACACACCCATTAAAAATGTAAAATACAGCATCGAAAACTATCGTGTTGAACAGAAGACGGACTATGAAAAACTGATTTTGGAGATTATCACAGATGGCTCTGTTCATCCTAAAGATGCTTTGAAAGAATCAGCAAAGATCCTGATTCAGCACTTTATGCTCTTTTCCGATGAGAAGATATCTATTGATGCAGAAGAGAAATCTGTTTCTGAAGAATTTGATGAAGGAACACTTCATATTCGCCAGCTGCTTAAAACCAAGCTCGTTGATATGGATCTTTCCGTCAGGGCTCTCAACTGTTTGAAAGCTGCTGATGTGGATACCCTCGGTGACTTGGTTTCCTACAATAAGAGCGACTTGTTGAAATTCAGAAACTTTGGAAAGAAATCTTTAACTGAACTGGAGCAGTTGGTTGAGTCAAAGAGTCTGGAGTTTGGAATGAATATTGCAAAATTTAAATTAGATAAGGATTAAGAACAATGAGACACAGAAAGAGTTTTAATCATCTCGGAAGAACCAGCTCGCACCGGAAAGCTATGCTCTCCAATATGGCTGCTTCCCTGATCTTACATAAAAGAATCACCACGACAGTGGCCAAGGCAAAGGCTCTCAGAGGTTATGTTGAGCCGCTCATTACCAAGTCTAAAGACGATACCACCCATTCGCGTCGTATTGCTTTCAGCTACCTGCAAAGTAAAGAAGCTGTAACAGAATTGTTTCGCGAGATTGCAAAAAAGGTTGGTGACCGCCCCGGTGGCTATACCCGGATTCTTAAACTTGGAAACCGTTTGGGTGACAATGCTGACATGGCTATGATGGAGCTGGTTGACTTTAATGAAACCATGCTGGATGAAAAATCAACAGCCAAAGGCAAAACTTCCAGACGACGTCGTGGAAGTAAGAAAAAAGCTGCTGAAACTGTTTCCAAAACTACTGCAGCTCCGGTTGCCGAAGAGGTGAAAACTGAGGTAAAAGAAGTTTCCAAAGCAGAAGTGAAAGAGGAAGCCCCCAAAGCTGAAAAAACTGAGGAAGTAAAAAAAGAAGAAACTCCTAAAGCTGAAGTCCAAAAAGAAAAGCCTGCTGCTGAAAAAAAGGTAGAAGCCAAAGATGAAAATAAAGAGGATAAGGGAGAAGAGACGAAGAAGTAGAAGGATTTTTTCTCATGAAAAATGGGTGTTGGCTTTGCTAACACCCATTTTTTTATGAAATATTTTATCTGTCTTGTTACTTTTTAGTACCTTGCTTATATCTGTCTCAGGTCATTAAACAGAGAACCTTAGGGGAAGAAAAGACCGTTGAAGGTATAGCTGCTAAAGTGATGGAAAACTATCCTGTAAGGCCTTCAGAGTAATAGTAACCCGAGTTCGATATAAGCTTTGCTCACAGTTTTAGATAATTAGTTCAAGGACGACTCAAATTTATGAAGTACTATCGGGAGAATTCGAGTAAATTTGAGGAAGTATGTGGGCTAATTATCGAAATTCACTATTGGCTTTTTGTGAGATAAATCTTATATCGAACTCTGGTTAGTAGATATGTTCCTTCCGGACGATAAGAAATTCCCGAATATTTCCGGAGATTTTTTTGAACTGAATTCTTGATGAAATGAGCGCCGGAGACAAATGTCCGGAGTCCGGAGTATATTTTGCCTCTCTAACACGTTATTAATTCCAGCTTCTCAAAAAATATTTATCACCTATATTGCGGAGAGACAACCATCTAAAAATTACTTTGAAAAAAATTTCAGAAAGCACTTGCAGGGGTAGAATTTTTTTCTACTTTTGCCGCTCGAAAATAAGAATAAGTTCATAGAAATGGAGTAATATGGAGCATGGCCATGGCAAGTATTTTGAATTAAGAGAATGGTCATGCATAGAAGGATATTAACAAGCGAATAGAAAAAAGAAAATATTTTTACAAAAAAGCTTGTTAGAATAAAAAAGAGTATTACTTTTGCACTCCGTTTTGGAAGAAGC
>JAADFJ010000090.1 GCA_013152955.1 Campylobacterota bacterium | reverse complement strand
ATATTTTATTTTACCTTTCATAATTGCGAAAAGAAACTGCGAGTTATCTCTTTTTAGCTTTATGAGCCGGTTTTAGCATATTTCACACAGCAGTGATTTTTTTGCATAGGTCAGGCTAAGTGATAACTGTTGCAATATTACGCCGTATTTTGCTTTGCATTCAAGGAGCGGAAAAGGGCGCTACCTATATGGTTGTAATCTTTTTCGCAACGCAGAAGGCGAAGCAAAAGACAAGCAGGATTGCGGCAGATATTGCTTAACCTGACCTCATTTTTAATCAATCAAAAAGTAAGAAAGAATTTTCAAAGAGTAATGAGAAATATTCTATTTTTTAATACATTCCGGACAAAAGACAAGCAAGGTTGCGGCAGGTATCATTTAACCCGACCTCATTTGCGGTCGTTCATAAAGTGTAAGAAAGGGGAAATTTTGATCGTTCAAAAAGCAGAAAAAACACTTGGGATTGTCGCTGTGCTCACAATCTCACCACGGGCAGGATGCCTGTGATACATTTGAGATGACGCGCTTCGCCCGCAGCGATGGAGAAAAAAGAAAAATCCGGCAAGCAGCTAAGCCTGCCGGTTGCTTATAAATCTGAATTAGAGATCTACGTCAAATGTGAAAATTCCTGAGAATAACTCGATCTGTTTATAAAATTTATGGTACCGGTCTTAAAAAAAAGAAAACCTGCGGAATTAGAGTTCCTTTGCGCAAATAAATGAAGTCGGTAGTCTTATGAAGCTTTTTAACGGACTCTAAATACATGCCCCGTTATTATTAAGATATTGACGCATTAAGATCGCCTATATATACTTATAATAAGGAAAAATTTAAAGTTGCAAATAAGAGGAGAATTTATGCAATACCAGCTGCCCGGTAATTTTTATAAAAATATCATTTTTGCTTTGTTAGTATTAATTTTTACATCAGGGTGCGCTCGCCATAAGGGATTGACAAAAGTCAAACCTGAACCGGAAAGATCTGCGTACAACTGGTATAACAATGCCATGCAGGAGCTGGTAAGTCATGATTACGATAAAGCGGTTCATTCTTTTACATTACTGATAGAACAGCATACGGGAACAATTTACGCAAAGAAGGCGCTTCTTAGAATTGGGGATACATATTTTAAACAGGAAGAATATCACTCTGCGAAAGCCGCTTTCCAAGAATTTCTCAAACGTTATCCGGGAAGCAGCCTGTCCGGACATGCAAAATTTATGATAGGCTATTCTGATTTTAGAATGAGATATGACTATAAGCATAGTCAGGAAAATGCAAAAGCGGCATCCAATGAGCTAATCGATTTTATCACTGATTATCCTCAAAGCAGTTATAAGCTAAAAGCTGAAAATATGCTTTCGGTTTTAATCACCCAGCTGGAAAAACATGAGCTTTATGTAACAAAATTTTATCTGTCAATCGACAAGCCGACTGCTGCAATGATAAGATTGAATTATTTGGATAATCGGTACGACGTTGACAATCTTAAAGATATCACACGCTATTACAGAGTTCAGGCTCTCATAAAGCTGAAAAAATATAAACGGGCCAGATCTCTGCTCAATATGTTTCCAAAAAACAACATATACTACAAGCGTCTTAGGGCAGTTAAAAGATTAAATGCAAAACGATTTTAAACTCAAAATTATGATACTCGCTTTAATGAGAGATTTAGCAGTCAGGGGAAATGACATGCTGCCGTCAAATCTGCCTGTTGATCTGTTCTTTTCTAACGGCAACATAGTGATAAAGACCGAACTGGCTGGAGTTGAGAGAAAAGATATTTCGATAACCATGCGTGGCAACAATATTATTATCGGTTATACAAAAACAGCAGAAAGCAACAAAAAGCGAACATATTACAAAATGGAACGAAGTTATGGAAAATTTGAAGAAAAGATAAGACTGCCTATATATATAGCTAATGCTAAAACAAAAGCATCGCTATCTGATGGTGTTTTAACAATTACCATCAACAATAATAAGCCCAAGGAGAAATAGTTGGAACAAAAAAAAATTTTGGAATCAGAAGAGATAAAGATTCCGGAGGTCTTGCCGCTTATACCCGTGAGAGACACTACGGTTTTCCCGCATATGATTCTTCCGCTGTTTGTAGGAAGAGACTTTTCAATAAAAGCAATAGATGAAGCCCTTTCCAAACAGAGGATTCTTGTGCTTGCGGCACAAAAAGATCCTGCGATAAATGAACCTTATGAAGATCAGATATATTCGGTTGGAACAGCATGTCTGATAATGAGAATGCTGAAACTTCCCGATGGAAGAGTAAAAATTTTAGTACAAGGGATAAAACGTGTCAAAATTAAAGAATACATAAGCTTTGACCCGTTTTACGAAGTACGTGTTGATGAAATAGAAGAAAATAAAGGCAACAGCATAAAGGAACTGGCATTAAAAAGAATCGTAAGGCATCAGATTGAAAGTGCGGTTGCTCTGGGCAAAAATATCCCGTCAGATCTTATAACAGTTCTTGCAAATCTGTCTGAATCATCAAAATTTGCAGATATCGTAGCTTCTAATATTGGATTATCGGTCAAAGATGCTCAATCGGTACTTAAAGCTAAAGATCCGGAACAGGCATTGTTGATTATTACAAACTCTCTCGCTAAAGAACTTGAGATACTTACCATGCAGAACAAAATTCAAAACGAAGCTCGAGGTCAGATAGGCAAAACGCAAAAAGAATACTTTTTGAGAGAACAGCTCAGGGCAATAAAGAAAGAGCTGGGAGAAACCGATGATTCCGATGAAATGGAAGAACTTACAAAAAAATTGGAAAAGGCTAAGCTCCCGAAAAAGGCCAAAAAAGCCGTCCAGAAGGAGCTTAAAAGGCTTCAGAAAATGCATCCTGACAGTGCAGAAGCAAATGTGATAAGAACATATATTGACACCATGATATCCTTGCCATGGTCAAAAAGTACAAAAGACAGCTATGATATACTCAAGGTATCAAGAACATTGGATCGAGATCATTATGATCTAAAAAAACCCAAGGATAGAATATTAGAATATCTGTCGGTAAGAAAACTGAATCCGCATACAAGCGGGCCTATTTTATGCCTTGTGGGACCTCCGGGGGTCGGAAAAACATCTCTCGCTAAATCGGTAGCGCATGCTATGGGAAGAAAAATGGTCAGAATATCACTTGGCGGAATAAGAGATGAGGCGGAAATACGAGGACACAGAAGAACTTACGTCGGAGCATTGCCCGGAAAAATCATACAGGGATTAAAATCATGCGGTTCATCAAACCCTGTGTTCGTGCTTGATGAAATAGATAAAATAGGCAACGATTTCAGGGGTGATCCTTCTTCCGCATTACTTGAGGTACTCGATCCTGAACAAAATACTGAGTTCGTAGATAATTATCTTGCGGTTCCGTTTGATCTTTCAAAAGTCTTCTTCATTACAACGGCTAATTCAGCCAATACAATACCGCCGCCTTTACTTGACAGAATGGAAATCATTTCTATTGCAGGCTACACGGTAGAGGAAAAAACAAAAATTGCAGCACGTTATATCATACCGCGCGAAAAGGAAAGAAACGGAGTTTCCGATATTCTCATAACATTTACAACCGGTGCAATAACAAAAATCATAGAAAACTATACTCATGAGGCAGGCGTGAGAAATCTAGAGAAAAATATTGCCCAAATTTTGAGAAAAATAGCAAGAGAAATTGCTGAGGGATCAGGAAAGAAGGAATACAGAATAAGCAAAAATTCTGTAGAAAAATTTTTAGGTCCTATAAAATTCAGCAAAGATATGCGCCTAAAAAAAGCAACTCGGGGCGTTGTTGCAGGACTTGCATGGACTCCGGCAGGCGGCGAAATCCTGTTTATTGAAGTCAGTGTTGCCAATGGCAAGGGCAATTTGCTTTTAACCGGATCGCTTGGAGATGTCATGAAAGAATCTGCTCAGGCTGCGTACAGTTATGTACGTTCACATAATGAAGAACTCGGCATAGATGCTAAATTTTTTGAACAGCATGATCTCCATATACATTTTCCGGAAGGAGCAATACCGAAAGATGGACCTTCGGCAGGAATAACCATTCTCTCGGCAATCATTTCAGCAATAACAGGAGAAACCGTAAGGCCCGATCTTGCAATGACGGGTGAAATAACTCTTGTCGGAAGAGTGCTGCCCATTGGAGGCCTCAAGGAAAAACTGCTGGCTGCTCTAAGAGCAGGCATACACAATATTATAATTCCCTATGAAAATAAAAGAGATCTCGCTGAAATTCCCAAAAAGTCGCTTGAAAAATTTACCATTCACTATATAAAAAATGCAGGAGAACTAATAAATATTGTATTTAACAAGGAAAAAAGAAAAACGTCTTAAGGATACCTTTATCAACGGCCTGTTGATAAACTCTTCTTCCGGTATTTTTATTTCATGATAAGGTATCTTACCTGTGATACGCTATCTTGGTCACAGCAATGAGAGAACAAAAGCAACTGACAAAAATCTAAGCCTGTCCGTTACTTATAAGTCTGAATCAGAAAACTGTGAGACCACTGCACAGTAAGCAGATTCACAGAAATCAAATGTGAAAATCCCGGAGAATAATTGAAAATAATAATATCTCATGAATCAGCAGCGATACTTTTTAATTATAGATATTATTTTGAGTTAGAATTTACAATGAAATAGGTCAAAAACTATTTTTTATCTCTTTTGCAGCCGTCTCTATACCGTGGACATCGTCAATCTGCACATCTGCATAATCGGATGTTCCTTCGCCGACAAGCACTGTATAAAAACCTGTTTTCTTTGCCGCCTCAATATTTTTTGGATAATCATCAACCATAATATTTTTTCCGTCAAAATCAGCTGCGATTTTCTCAAAGGTAACGCTTTCGGGTTTAGCATGATAGCAAAAATGACCCGTATCAAAAATTTCTTCAAAACATTCTTTTATACCTAAGGAATCTAAAACAGCTTCGGCATGTCCTTTTGAAGCATTTGTAAAAATGAATTTTCTTCCTTTGATATTTTCAAGAGAAAGCTTTAACGAAAAATCAGATTTAAGAAATTTGTGTATCTCTATATCATGAACATAGTTAAGATAGTTTACAGGATCAATTGAAAAATTATCTATCAGCCCTCTGAGGGTTGTTCCATATTGATAAAAATAGCTCTTCCTGAGTGCCTCCGCCCTGTTGTTATCCAAATTCAAAAAATTCATAACGAACAAGCTTATTCTTTTATCTATAAGTTTAAACAGATCAGGTTTCCGATAAAGCGTATTGTCTAAGTCAAAAAACCAGTTTTCAAGCTGATTCACTATTCTCTTCTTTGCTCTTTGCTTTTGGTAGTTCAAGACTGACATCTTCTGTATAATCAGGACATCTTAAAGAGATATCGCTGGAAACGCTATATTTTTTAGTACAGGTAGCACGCCATGCACAAATGACACATATCGACCCGGAGTTACTCGACATCTTTAAAAAATAGGTTTTTGTTTATCGAATCAAGAAATGCCGCTGCCGATGCCTGAATAACATCAGTATGCGTCCCCATTCCGAGAATCGTTTTTCCAGTATCGGAAAAATGAACCCTTACATGCACCATACCCATAGCATCTTTTCCTTCACCTACCGATTTTATCTGATAGTCCTCAAGTTTTACTTTTATCTGTATAATTCTCTCTATAGCTTTGTATGCCGCATCCACAGGTCCGTTTCCCTGAGCTGCATCCATAAAAATTGTCCCGTTTCTCTGAAGTCTGACCGTTGCAGTCGGCATACTGCTATTTCCGCTCACAACCTGCAGTTTAACAAGCTTGAAAATCTCAGGCACTGTTTTGGATTGGCTCGCAACAAGGGCATACAGGTCATCGTCGGTCACTTCCTTCTTCTTGTCGGCAAGAGCTTTAAACCGACCGAACACATTTTCCAATGTTTCAGGTTTAAGATTTTCAAACCCGAGCTCGGAAAGCCTGTTCACAAGTCCTCTGCGTCCCGAATGCTTGCCCAAAATCAGTTTATTCCCTGGTAGCCCTATATCTTCGGATTTCATAATCTCATAAGTAGTTCTCTCTTTTATTACACCATCCTGGTGAATGCCCGCCTCATGAGCAAAAGCATTTATTCCCACAATTGCCTTATTTCTTTGAATAAATATGCCGGTAAGCTGGCTGGCAAGCCGGCTTGAACTGTAAATCTGCCTTGTATCGATTTTGGTATCAATATTATAAAAATCATGCCTGGTTTTCAGTGCCATTACTATCTCTTCAAGAGCAGCATTACCTGCCCGCTCACCCAGACCGTTCAATGTACACTCCACCTGCCTTGCGCCTGCGAGAATAGCAGAAAGCGAGTTTGCGGTAGCCATGCCAAGATCATTATGACAATGAACACTTATCACTACATTATCAATGTTGCTTACATTCCTTTTTAAGAAACTGATAAGCTCAAAAAATTCCTGCGGAGTTGTATATCCAACGGTATCAGGAATATTGACGGTTGTTGCTCCGGCATCAATAACGGCAGAAACTATATCAACAAGATAATCTCTTTCAGTTCTGGTTGCATCCTCAGGTGAAAATTCAACATCTTCAGTATATTCTTTGGCTAATTTAACCGATTCTACAGCCTTTTTCAGCACCTCTTCGTAGCTCATTCTCAACTTTCTTTTAACATGTACAGGGCTTGTAGCTATGAAAGTATGAATTCTTTTGCGACTTGCAGGACCAATTGCATCTGCAGCAGCTCTGATATCTTTTTCATTTGCTCTTGCCAGTGATGCAATTATCGGTCCCTTGACCTCTTTGGCCACTCTGTTGACGGCATCAAAATCACCCGGGCTGCTTGCTGCAAAACCAGCCTCTATGATATCGACTTTAAGTTTTGCAAGCTGTTTTGCAAGCTTGAGTTTTTCACCTGTGTTAAGACTTGCCCCAGGTGATTGCTCGCCATCTCGCAAGGTTGTATCAAATATTTTTACAAACTCAAACATTGTTACCCTCCTTTTGGGCTATTCTGTAATTCCTGATTTTGCGCCTTGTTAACTTAGCCAAAAAAA
Organism: Campylobacterota bacterium; assembly: GCA_013152955.1. Classification (GTDB taxonomy): domain Bacteria; phylum Campylobacterota_A; class Desulfurellia; order JAADFJ01; family JAADFJ01; genus JAADFJ01. The sequence goes on along the minus strand of JAADFJ010000090.1, from coordinate 11,424 downwards.
TAACAGGTCCGGATGCCGCATAAACAAAAGTTATGGCAGGGATTGCGATCTTAGGCCGCATTATGACAAGTATTATAACAGTTGCAGTTATTGCAAAAAGGTACATAGAAAGTCTCTTAGTTATATTTACATGTTTGAAGCCTTCATACCTTATATTGGATATCATCAAATATGAAGTGACAAACATCATCACAAGCGCAACAACCTTATACTGCAGCAAAGAGAAATCGTTTGAAAGCAAAATCATGGAAACAACAACCAGAGCCCCTCCGGGTATAGGCAGACCGAAAAACCGGTCATTTTGACTGGTGACATTAAATTTAGCCAATCTTAATGATCCTGCCAAAAGGTATATAGCAGAAATCACAATTCCCAGGTCACCTTGAAAAGAATAAAAATAGCCGTAAAAAAGTATCGCCGGGGCGACACCAAAAGAAACAAGATCGGAAAGTGAGTCATATTCAAAACCAAACCTGCTGGTAGCACTAATTAGACGGGCAATTTTGCCATCCAGATTGTCAAAAACAACCGCCAATGCAACAGCTATAGCCGCCTCAAAAAAACGCCCTCTAAATGAGAATATAATTGAATAGAATCCTGCCATAAGATTGGCGGCAGTAAACAGATTGGGGAATAGATATATTGTTCTTTTCATAAAAATTTATTCATCCGTTTTTTTATAAATTTCAGTAGTCATTTTTCATATTTGCAACCCTCGTAAAGTCTTTATCTGAATTATACTCCCTTTTGCAGCAGATTCCATCTTTTTTGCCAGTTTGCCGTCGCTTCATAAAATTTACGCAACTTGACGGTATACGACATATAGACAGATAAGCGACTTACCTCTTGTTTGACTTCTCTCCGATTGTTAGCTGGATAGGCAAGCAGAATCATCCCCTGCTTGCCTATCGGATACCTCTATTTATAGCCATCATTTCCTTGACTGCAAACTTACCGTACAGCCCGAGACGTATTTTATTATGAAACCTGTTAGTTCTTGCTCTCATCAACCTTCTTATCTTTTTTGAGCCATGGCATCATACCTCTGAGCTGTCTGCCGACCTGCTCTATCGGATGATCTTTATCTTTCTGGATTAATGATTTAAGCACAATCTTGCCTGTTTGATTTTCAAGCATCCACTCTTTTGCAAAACTGCCGCTTTGAATCTCTTTTAATATAAGCTTCATATTCTCTTTCGCATCGGGTCCTACAATTCTCGGACCTCTTGTTACATCACCATATTTTGCAGTATTTGAAATGGAATATCTCATATCGCTGATACCACCCTCATACATAAGATCTACAATAAGCTTCAGTTCATGAAAACATTCAAAATAGGCCATTTCCGGCGGATACCCCGCTTCGGTTAATGTTTCAAATCCCGCCTTTACCAAAGCTGTAACTCCACCGCATAGAACAGCCTGCTCACCAAACAGATCAGTTTCGGTCTCATCTCTAAATGTCGTTTCAATTACACCAGCTCTGCCGCCTCCTATCGCCGAAGCATACGAAAGCGCAAGATTCTTTGTGCTGCCTGAAGGATCTTTTGCCACCGCTATCAGCATAGGCACGCCTTCTCCCTGTGTATATTCATATCTAACAAGATGACCGGGCCCCTTAGGAGCAATCATCATAACATTTATTGATTCATCAGGAACAATCTGATCAAAATGGATTGAGAATCCGTGAGCAAAAGCTATGGTGTCTCCCGAGTTTAAGTACGGCTCAATTGAGTTTTTAAACAATATCCCCTGCTGTTCATCAGGTGTCAAAATCATAATAACATTCGCCCATTTGACAGCATCTTCGGTTATCATAACCTTAATTCCGGCTGCGGCCGCTTTTGTCCATGATTTGCTTTCCTTTCTCAAACCGACAACAACATCAACACCACTCTCTTTGAGATTGTTGGAATGAGCAAAACCTTGTGCACCATATCCTATAACTGCAACCTTTTTTGAACGAATCAGATCTAAATCGGCGTCCTTATCATAATATAATTTCATAAACTATATACCTCCACAAAAAATAGTTAGTTTGTTTTTAGTTCCCTTGTTAATGCTGCAAGACCGGTGCGGGCAATCTCTTTGATGCCGAACGACCTGAGGAGAGATATAACGGCGTTTATCTTTCCCGAATCTCCCGATATAGCTATAGTATAACTTTCAGGCGATAAGTCAACAATGTTACCTCTAAAAATATCTGTTATCCTTAAGATCTCAGCCCTGTTTGTATCATTTGTATGCATCTTGATCAACACAAGCTCCCGTTCAACAGCAGGCTGGTCATTCAAGTTTATCACCTTGAGACAGTTTACCATTCTGTTAAGCTGTTTTTCAATCTGCTCTACTATCTCTTTTTCTCCTTCCACCACAATGGTCATCCTGCTTACCCCTTCATCATGGGTGGGTGCCACATTAAGACTTTCTATATTATATCCTCTTGCAGCAAAAAGATTCGCAACGCGCGAAAGAACACCGTATTCATTATTTACCAGTACCGATAATCTTATTCTCATATCAATCTCCCTAAACCAATATCATCCGGTCAAGCGGTGCTCCGGAAGGCACCATAGGATATACATTTTCCAATCTGTCCACAATAACATCAAGCAAATATGCTCCATCGTATTCTACCATAGTTCTAATTGCTTTATTAAGTTCATCAGGCTTGGAAACCCTTCCGGCTTCAATTCCATACGCATCGGCAACTTTCACAAAATCAGGCTGGAATGTCATATCGGTATGAGCATAACGATTGTTAAAAAACAGATTCTGCCATTGCCTGACCATTCCAAGATACCTGTTGTTTATTATCATTATCTTAAGTTTTAGCTTTTCCTGAACAATTGTTGCAAGTTCCTGAATATTCATCTGAAAACTTCCGTCTCCATCTATGTCAACAACAATTCTGTCTTTGTATGCCGTCTGCGCCCCAATAGCGGCAGGAAGACCGTAACCCATTGTTCCCAGGCCTCCGGAAGTAAGAAAACTGCGCGGCCTGGACAACTTCATATACTGCGGAGCCCACATCTGATGCTGGCCTACTCCCACAGCAATAATAGGATTTTTTCCTGCAAGAATATCCGACAAACAGCTTATTGCCTGCTGAGGCTTTATAACATCGGGGTTCTTTTTATAATCAAGACGATGTTCCGTTTTCCATCTGTTTACCGTTTCAAGCCATTTTTTATATTTGGATTTATAGAAATCCACCGGTTCCGCTATTCTTTCCATAACCTCAAGAATCTGGTCTAATACGTTCTTAAGATCTCCAACGATGGGATATTCCGTAATAACATTTTTTCCGATGGACACCGGATCTACATCTATATGAGCAATTTTTGCACGCGCAGCAAACTCGTCAAGCTTGCCGGTAATTCTATCATCAAAGCGCGCTCCCAGCGAAAAGAGAAAGTCGCAGTTCTGAATAGCCATATTTGAACTATAAGTGCCATGCATCCCGGCCATTCCTAAAAACAGCTCACTTTCGGGATCGAATGCACCCTGCCCCATAAGTGTTACGAATACCGGTATCTGCAGTCTGTTAGCCAATTGTGCTATCTGCCCGGATGCATTTGAGCTTATTGCTCCTCCTCCTATATAAAGAAGCGGTTTTTTAGATTCAAGCAGCGCTTTTGTAACCTTTTCTATTTGATGAGGGTTGCCCTTTGTTGTGGGATTATAACCGCTCAACTTAACATTTTTTGGATATACAAATCGACTTTCACCCAGAATTACATCCTTCGGAAGGTCGATAAGTACCGGTCCCGGTTTGCCGGATTTCGCAATATAAAATGCCTCTTTTATAGTTCTGGCAAGCTCTGTAACATCTTTCACAAGAAAATTATGCTTCGTGCATGGACGCGAGATACCTACCGTATCAGCCTCTTGAAATGCATCGTTTCCTATCAATGTTGTAGGTACCTGACCGGTAAGAACTACAAGCGGCACAGAATCCATATATGCAGTAGCTATACCTGTTATGGTATTGGTGGCTCCCGGTCCGCTTGTAGCAAGAACTACCCCTACTTTGCCTGTTGCACGGGCATAACCGTCAGCCTCATGCGTGGCTCCCTGTTCATGGCGGGCAAGAATATAATGAATCTCCTTCTCATCCATAAGTGCATCATCAATTGCCATTATAGCGCCGCCGGGATATCCGAAAATGGTATCGACACCCTCTTTTTTTAGCGATTCGACGATTATATTATAACCTTTCATCAGCCATCACCCCCTAAGTTTGAACTGCTATACTATATCACAACTTTAATCTTTTCAAGAAAGATAGTTAAATATAGAATTGCTTTATAGAAAAACCTTATAAAAAGCTGCGAATCTGTTTATTGCGCAGCGGTTTCACAACGCTTCGGATAAGCGAGAGATAGTATTTTTCTTCCCAAAAACCTCTATAATTTCAGCTATTGACGGTCCTTTTTCATTTCCGGTAAGAACAATTCTTATTGGATGATAGATTGCCTTTCCTTTTTTATTCACCTCAACGGATAATTTTTTCACCGATTCGATAAAACTGTTTTTTTCAAAAAGTCTTATAAAGCCACTAATTATCTTTTTATCCTCATCGCTTGCTTTTTGAGGATGAAACTCAATAAATCGGTCTATTTGCTGCCGTAAATCAACGAGATTTTTTGCGTTATTTCTGAAAATTGGAACAAATCGCAGACGGTTGACATCCAATATACTGCCCTCAAGCGCAGTCAGATGCTTCAGCAGCAAATTTTCATCAACTGTTTTCATAAGTGACTCATTAATAATGGACAGCTTATGAAAATCGAAGACCGGATTACTTTTTGAAATCATTTTTATTGAAAACCGTTTCGGCAGATCTTCTAATTTCAATTCTCTGCCGGTTCCCATTGATGCAAGGTATAAAATTATCGCTTCAGGAAAAATACCGCTCTTTCGCAGCTCACTGATACTGTAGCCGCCTTTTCTTTTTGAAATCTTCTTTCTATCCGGATCCAGCATTGTCGGAAGATGGATATATTTCGGCGGCCGCTTGTCCAGAGCATTAAAAACAATAATCTGCCTTGCAGTATTTGTAATGTGATCCTCACCCCTTATAACCTCATCGATTTTCATCTCTAAATCATCAATCGCACAGGCAAAATTGTAAGTTGCTCTTCCGTCCTCTCTTATAATTATAAAATCATCGAAATCATCGGCACTAAATTTTATTTTCCCTCTGTGAAAATCATCCACCGTTACCCGACCCAAAACTCTCAAACGAACAGTGTAAGTTTCATTCTTCGCTCTCTTATTACTCTCACTATCCGGAATGTCTGCGCAATGCCCGGGGTATCTATAAGCAACGCCGGTTTTTACAGCAATCTGTTTTTGCTCTTGAAGCTGCTGTTTTCCGCAGAAACAACGATATGCCTTATGTGCCTTTATAAGCGATTCTGCAAAGCTTTTGTAAAGATTTAGACGATCCTGCTGCCTGTAGAATTCATCAAATCTGATTCCGAGCCATCGAAGATCTTCTAATATTCGTTTCTCATTTTCATCTGTAGATCTGCGAACATCCGTATTTTCAATTCTCAATATCAGTCCGGCATCGTTTTGCGCTGCTTCCAGATAGTTAATTATTGCTACTCTTGCATTTGCAATATGAAGCAATCCGCTGGGCGATGGTGCAAATCTAAGTTTCATTCGGTCTTGTATGTATATTGTTATTTGCCGGCAGTATGTTTCGGCAATCCTTTAATAAGAATCACGGTTTCATCTGCTCTCTTCATATATAACTTTTCACGTGCAAGTTTTAGAAGATATTTTTTGCTTTTGGTAAGTTCAAGTTTGTTTTTAATCTTAAGAAGCTTTTTCTTGTTTGCAGCCAATCTTTTTGATGCATCATTCTGCCATCTTCTCAAGCCGACAAACTCCCTGTGAGCTTTTATCGCAGAAATCGCAACAGATATGAATAAAAAAACCAAAAAGGCGTTTATGACTGCCTTTATATTCATTCACCCGTATATCGATGTTGTTTTTAGAATGTCTTCAATCTCTGTGAGTCTGTTGTATTTTGCAATACGCTCACCTCTGCACACTGATCCGGTTTTTATAAATCCGCAATTTTTAGCTACCGCAAGATCGGCAATAAAACTGTCATCAGTTTCTCCAGAACGATGGCTGACAACGGTTTTGTATCCTGAAAATTGTGCCAATTCTATCGCATCCATAGTTTCGGAAACAGTTCCTATCTGATTAAGTTTAATCAAAACTGCATTCGCAATGCCTTGCTCTATGCCGCGGGCAATGAGATTGGTATTTGTTACAAAAATATCATCTCCGATAAGCATTACCTGTTTGCCTAAACGTTCCGTCAGTTCACCCCATCCGTCCCAGTCATCCTCGGCAAGGCCATCCTCCAGAATATAAATAGGATAACTGTTAACAAGCTCTTCATAATAATCAATCATTTGAGTGCTGCTTAGGTCATTTCCTTCCACTCTGTATTTTCCGTTTTCAAAAAATGACGTTGAGGCCGGATCTATGGCAAATTTTATATCCTCACCAAGTTTGTATCCGGCTTTCTCTACAGCTTTTGCCATAAATTCAAGCGGTTCTTTATTATTTTTAAGATTCGGGGCAAATCCGCCTTCATCACCAACAGCGGTTGAAAAACCTCTTTCGTTTAAAAGTGACTTAAGAGCGCGGAACGTTTCGGCAGTCATTCTTAGAGCATCATGAAAATTTGTTGCTCCAACCGGACTCAGCATATATTCTTGCATATCTATATTGTTATTAGCATGTTTTCCGCCGTTAATCACATTTGCCATAATAACAGGCATACGTTTTGGTGCGACACCACCCAAATATCTGAAAAGCGGAAGATATGATTCGATTGCAGCCGTCCTGCAGCAAGCCATCGATACTGCAATTGTTGCATTTGCCCCAAGTTTGGCTTTATTTTTCGTGCCGTCAAGATCAATCATAATTTTGTCTATCTTTCTCTGATCGGTTACATCTATTCCAGTAAGAGCATCGGCAATCGGACCGTTGATATTGCGTACGGCGTCCATAACTCCTTTTCCATTATATCTGAAGTCATTGTCTCTTAGTTCAACGGCTTCATAAGAACCGGTTGATGCCCCCGATGGAACCTTGGCAACAGCTTCCGCCTCCTGTGTGACCACCTTAGATTCTATGGTTGGATTTCCTCTTGAATCAAGTATTTCCCTTGCTTCTATGGATACAATATGTGACATTTTTTTCTCCTCTCTCTAAAGTTTCACGATCCGCATTCAGTCGGATCGCCGTTCAGCTTTTTTATGAGATGAATAATGGCATCTATAACAGAACTCAGATTTGTAGCGGCAGCTCTTGGGCTTCCCGGAAGATTAATAATAAGACTTTTGCCTCTAATTCCAACCACAGAACGAGAAAGCATCGCTTTGTATGTTTCTTTTATACCTGCAGCCATCATTGCCTGTTCAAATCCGCCCAATCGTTTCTCTATCAATGTTTCAGTTATATCTGCTGTTATATCTCTCGGACTTACGCCTGTTCCGCCGTTTGTTACAATAAGATCATAACGCCTCCTGTCGGCAAGCTCACGGACAAGATAGTCCAGAAGATTTCCATCATCAGGTATAATATACAGATCACTAAAATCAGATATCTTTTTGACAATTTTTCGAACTGCAGGACCAGTCAAATCATCTCTTTGACCTATTGATCCCTTGTCGGAAAGCGTAACAATAGCTGTCGATATTTTAGAATTATCTATCTCAGCCGACCTGCCCTCCAATATTCCATCCGTCTCAGCAATTAATTCAACACCAAACAGATCGTAGATACTTAACAGGGAACCGATTTTCTCGGATAAAAATCCGAATGGATGTTTGACTCTCAGATGCAGTCCGTCCATCTTTATAACCGATGATGCCTTAATAGACGACAGATCGGTTAAAACAGAATTATCCTGCGGTTCCATACCGCAGATCGACAGACTTTCCCTGTCCACAAAAAATACCGAACCTCCTTTTTTGATATTGAATTTTCCAGGATACGGCTCTATCTCAATCATAACTAACTCTTCTTAAAATCAATCCGCAGGCATCGACAGCAGAAAAATATGATACTTTTCTGCTTAGAGATTCCGAAACAATGTCAGGCGCATACCGGTTGCGGCCTATTTCAATAAGCAGTCTTACAATTCTTCGCACCATATGACGAAAAAAAGCTGCTGCCGATATTTTGTAGTAGATCCAGCTGCCCGTAAGTCTAATCTGAGAATCAAATACGACAGTAGTATAGCTGTTTTTATCATTTCCCACCGAAAACGGACGAAAATCATGGGTTCCTATAAATAACTGCGCAGCCTTCTCCATCGCACCGATATCAAGTATTCTTTCAATTTGCAATGCATGATCGGCCAAAAGCGGGTTATAGCCGCCGATTTTAATCCTATAAAGATAATCACGTCTTACAGCATCTCGTCTCGGATCGAAGTCATCGGGCACCTGTTCTATCTTTCCGACAAAGATATCTTTAGGCAGGAGCGGATTTAACGCTTTTCTATATTTTTCCGGAGTCATCAATCTCTGTGAGTCAAATGCTGCCACCTGTCCGGTAGCATGAACTCCTCTGTCTGTTCTTCCGGCTGTTTTAATTGTTATCTCCTTCTGTTCTATAGTGCCGATCGCCTTTTCCAGCTCACCCTGAACGGTTCTGAAATACTTTTGTCTCTGAGACCCATAAAAATTTGTCCCATCATAGCTTAGGGTAAGCTTTAGCTTCATTTATTTAATTTCTTCTCCATTTCAAGCACGGATAAAGTAGTTTTCATAACACTGTCCGGGTTCAAAGATATACTGTCAATTCCTTCACTAACCAGAAATTGTGCAAATTCGGGATAATCGGAGGGTGCCTGACCGCAGATTCCAACCGATCTGTTATATTTGTGAGCTGTTTGGATAACCATATGAATCATACGTTTTACAGCCTCATTCTTTTCATCAAACAGATGAGCAACGACAGAAGAATCTCTGTCAAGACCCAATGTAAGCTGCGTCAGATCGTTAGACCCAATAGAAAAACCGTCAAAGATCTCGCTGAATCGGTCGGCAAGTATTACATTACTTGGAATCTCGCACATAACATATATCTCAAGCCCGTTCTCACCGCGTTTAAGACCATTTGCTTCCATAACTTCAATAACCTTTTTGCCCTCCTCCGGTGTTCGGCAAAATGGTATCATAACGGTAAGATTGGTAAGCCCCATCTCTTCTCTTACTTTCTTAATCGCCCTGCACTCCAAAGCAAATCCCTCTTTGTAGCTGTCGCTGTAGTAACGGGATGCACCTCTGAAACCGATCATCGGATTTTCCTCTATAGGTTCAAAAACCTTGCCTCCGATTAGATTCGCATATTCGTTACTCTTAAAATCCGACGTCCTTATTAAAACCTGCTTAGGATAAAATGCCGCAGATATAAGAGCCATACCGTCGGCCAGCCTGTCAACAAAATAATCAGCTTTATTTTCGTATCCTGCCGTAAGACTATTTATCTTATCAAGCGTAACCTGACTTTTAACTCTTTCAGGATGAATCAGCGCAAGCGGATGAATCTGGATATAGCTGTTAATGATAAACTCCATCCTTGCCAAACCGACCCCGTCGCTGGGCAAAAACGATGTCTTGAATGCGATGGAAGGATTGCCTACATTCATCTTTATTTTGGTTTTCGGCTTTTCAATATTAGAGAGATCAATAACATCTTTATGATATTTCAGTAAGCCGTCATATACAAAACCGACATCTCCCTGCGCGCACGAAATTGTTATATTTTGTCCATTTTTGATCTTCTCCGTACAGTTAAGCGTGCCGACAATTGCCGGAATTCCAATCTCTCTGCTTATAATTGCGGCATGACATGTTCTGCCGCCTCTGTTTGTTACTATTGCGGAGGCCTTCTTCATTATAGGTTCCCAATCGGGATCAGTAATGTCGGTAACAAGAATTGCTCCGTCTTCAAGCTTTTCTATATCGTCAGGACTATCCATTAAAACAGCCTTTCCGCTGGCAATCTTTTCACCTACAGAGTTGCCTGTTATAATAACATCACCTTTTTCGTCAAGATGATACTGCACCAGTTCCGTCAACTTTTTTTGAGATTGAACCGTTTCAGGCCTTGCCTGAACAATAAACAGTTCTCCGCTTTTCCCATCTTTTGCCCATTCAACATCCATAGGGGTATAATGTCCGTTCTTCTCGGTATAATGCGCTTCAACCGCAACAACCCATTTTGCAAGATGCAGTATATCATCATCGTTCAAAGCAAATTTATTTCGCTCCTTTTCCGAAACATCAACGATTTTAGTATCACTTCCATCGTCGCTATAGATCATTTTCTGCGCCTTGGCACCCAGTCTTTTTGCAATTATAGCGTTGTAACCTTTCGCCAAGGTAGGTTTAAAAACATAATATTCATCGGGATTTACCTGGCCGCTTACAACCATTTCTCCAAGACCATACGATGCATCTATAAGAACCGCATTCGTAAAACCGGATTCGGTATCAACAGAAAATGCAACGCCGCTTGAAGCCAGATCGGAACGAACCATCACATTAATTCCTATCGACAATGCCACATTAAAGTCATCATAGTTTTTATCATGTCGATAGCTTGTAGCTCTTTCGGTAAAAATAGAACCATAGCACGAACGACATCGTTCAAGAATACGTTCAATGCCGCTTATATTTAAATATGTATCTTGCTGACCGGCAAAAGAAGCATCCGGCATATCCTCTGCTGTTGCACTTGAACGCACTGCCACGGCAGTGTCGTCACCATATTGCTCACACATCTGTTTATACGCGGCAGTTATCTCTTCGGTTAAGTCATCAGGCATTTTACCGAACGTTATAAGATCTCTTACATATCTGGTTTTTTCTCTCAAAAGAGAAGTATTTTGAGTATCAAGACCATCCAGTTCCCTTTTGATTTTTTCTCTAAGGCCGTTATAATCAAGGTATCGCCAATATGCATTGGATGTTATTGCAAAACCTCTTGCAACATTAATACCTTGCGCTGAAAGCTCTTGCGTCATTTCGCCAAGAGATGCATTTTTGCCGCCAACTAAGGGCAGGTCGTCAATGGTTACTTCATTTAACCATTTCACATACTTCATAAAGACCCCCGAAAATTCAAGTTTATAACTACTATAAACGATAAATTCCAGTCTTCAAGGGCTAATAGCTGCAAGGGGAAACAAATTTATCTTCTTGTTATTAACTCACCTTATACATTAAAGGCGACTTCAGTGATAATTCGACGTGTAAGTGCAATGCGAGCAACAGTCTGCAATTGAGAATAAAATTCAGATTTTTCCCAACATCTTTTTCAGTCGTGCAATTCTTTCTTCCGTAGACGGATGAGTAGAAAAAAGAGCGGCAAATG